>CAZSVD010000244.1:0-19170 GCA_964610145.1 uncultured bacterium
CCTTCCGCATTCGCAGCGAAAAGCCGTACGGCAGCATATGAACTGTTATCAAAAAAGGCATCAATCGCGGCGCGAATTAATTCATTTGAATAAAGATTATTGGTTCGGGATTTAATCAAGGCCTCCAGAGATTCACGCGTGCCGTCTTTTTGATTTTTCCAAATTTGAAAAGCCGCTTCAAAAATTTGCGCGGAAGCTTGAATTTGAGCGCGTGTCGGAGCGCGGCCGGCCATAGCTTCGTCAAACGCGTTTTCGGTAGTGGTGTGATACGCATAACGGAAGGATGCGTCCCACATTCCCTGAGTGATAAGAAAATCCATCATTCCGGCGGCTTTCGGCGAATCCCCGAGCGCGGGATTGGAATATCCCAAAATATGCTGCAGCCATTCCCCAACCTGGCCGTTGCTGCGCATTTTTCCGCTCAAACGGTAATCATCAAAGTCCCCGTTATGCGAAATAAAATTCCCAAGAATAATCTTTTCGCTAACCCACTGCCCATTCGCATTTTGAGTCCAGCGTAAAACTTCGCGATTCGGAAGCCATTGATGCGGATGTGTTTCAATTTCCGAGGGAGCGCTGGAAGTTCCAAAGCGCACGTGACGAAAATCAAAATAAATAGGCGGTGTTGTCCCTTTTTTAAGACTTTTTTTCGCGCCCGCGTCCATTTTATCGCGCAAAACTCCGCGCTTGGTGTTAACCGAACGATTTAAATCCGGAAAAATTTGTCCTTTGTTATTTTGTCGCAAAACAACAGATCCGCCGGCCTGTCCGCCGCGTACCTGAAGCACGTCGCCCATGTTTCGGAACATTTGCTGCATAAAAACTTCCGTACCGTTCGCGGTATAAGCCATCCCGCCCAAATTTCCGCAGGCCGCACAAGTTTCATCTTTCGGCGGATTAATAAAATCCGACCATAAAGAAACGCCCTGAGCCATGAGAGCTGTCCCCAAAAGAAGCGCGATATACAAAGGCGGCACCGACAACGTAAGCACATGAACTCCAACAGACAAAAATGCGGCAAATCCAATTAACCAGCCCACCCAGCGCACATAGTTAATACGTCCTTTCTCAGTGTCATCCAAATAAACAGCTCCGAGAGGTAAATTCATTCCGGGAATAAACAGCGAAAGAATATTTCCAAACGACATATTGCCTAACCAATTTGAAAAAGTGAAAAACGTGCGCCATTTTCCGGCGCTTAACGCCGCGAATTGATGTCCCCATTCATTGAGAAGAACTCCCGAGATCCAGCCCGCGCGGTAAGCCAGGATAATCACGTATGCCGTTAAAAACGCCGGCAAACTAAGCGCCGGTAACGCGAAGAAACTAAAACCCAAATATTGCAACGCTCCCGCAGCAGATGCAAAAAGCCCTAAATCAATGATCGCTAAAAAAACATTCCAACGTTTTTGAGGCTGTGAAGGAGCAACTTCCGGAGCTGTATCCCTTGAAACCAAAACCGCAGGAGCAGCAGGCGCTTCCTCCGCCGGAGTTTTTTTCTCGAGAGCGGCTACAAGGGCCTCGTAATAAGGTAATAAAATTTTATTTTCAGCCAAAAATTCTTTTGGATGCGCAAGACGGCGCTCTTCAAAAGTGCTGATAAATGCCTGCAACTCTTCAAAAGAATATCTGTCCAAGGCGTCTTTCACCCCCGGAAGTCCGTCAAACCAATTAATCTTTTCTAAAACTTCCGCCGCAGGCACGGGTTCTTCCAAAATTTGAGGCTCCGGAACAACTTCTGTCTCTCCGGGCGTGACAATCTCAGGCGCGAAAATCTTGGCTGTTGCAGTCAACCCTGATAGCTTTTGTGCCCAAGCAAGCGGCTCTCCCTCAAGGCCACCCAGGAACTGCGGGTCCCAGTTTTGCTGAGAACGTTCTTTAATTAAAGCGTATTTCAACAGAAATCCGGGAACCTTTTCCTGCAGCAAATCAGACAAATCACTTTTCACCGTGCTTTGAAGCTCTCCGAGAAATGCCTGTGAAGAATCACGAAAAGCTTCCTGCAAACCACTTTGCCAAAGTTGCCAATCGGAGTCCGACTCCGGTAAATTTATTTGGCCCTGCGCGTTCTGATTTTCGAGACGGACTAAACTGATCACATTCTCCCCTACTTTTTCCAAAGAAGAGGTGGCTCTAAAAATCCGCGCGGATGAAAAGAGCGCCTTTTGCCAAAATTTCATCGCTCCTTTTGGTTCTGAAGTCAAAAACTCTGCCAACAACCCTTGCTTTTCGAGGCGCTGCAAGAATCTTCCCAAAATAAAATGAATGACAGCGACGGTTTTTACTCCTTGCCGTGAATTGAGACTCATTCCGCTCAAATATTCTTCCCAATAAATTAAAGCCGCAGCCCGAATCGCGGCTGAATCCTTCGCCCACGAAGTTTTAAAGTCAGTAACCTCGACTTTTCCCTGTTCATATTTATAAGTTAAAAACATTCCGCCGGATGAAAGCGTTTTTGATTCTCCTGAACTCGGGGTTTGCAAAGTATCCGCGAAAACCTCCAAACGCTGTTCAAGCGCGCGCTTAAAAACAGCATTGTCTTTCAGTTCATCTCGCAAAGCACCATGCTGCGTCAGCCATGCCAAATCATCATCACTTCGAATTTCAGAGCGGCGTGGCTGCGCCTGTTTCCAATCGCTAATCTGAGCCGGAAATTCACCGCCACGATGAATCCAAACCTCATGTCCCGACGCTTTCATGAGAACGCTACCGCTTCCGGAAATAGCCTTTGCACCCTTTCCGGTAACAGCCATCAATGAGGCCTGTCCTTCGCCAGCGGGCATCCAGAAAACAACCGTATCTCCCGCGGGTGAAGCAAAAGTTTGAGAAACCTGCAACCCTTGCGAAAAAGTTCCAAGCGCCGTCATTTCTTCGCGCGTGTTGACTGCGGCAGCAGAACTTAAAATTTCTCCTCTTGAAACCGGCCGCGCGGTAAGTGTCGAGGAAACCCCCGCGAGCAAATTCGTCAAAGTGACGGAAAAGCCGGCATCAATGCGGCGCGGCGTCTGAAGATCCAGCTGCGCGGACGACCGGCTCAAAGCATTTTTCAAATCCTTGTTTTTTCCGGTTTCAAAATCAGAAATTTGATTGCGCATACGTTTTTCATACAACGGCTGATAGCGCGCCGGATCTTCCGTCGCGATTTTGGGACGAACGGTTTCGTAACTCACCCCTTGTTCACGAAAGACCTTAAGCAATCCCGCGGTATGAAACCCGCCGATCACCAAAGCTCCGGCTTTACGTTTAGACATGCGCATCTCACGGATAAAATTATTAGCCAAAGCTTCATCGCGCCGTGTCGCAATAATATAAAATTGTTCCGCGGCCAACAAAGCGGCCTGAACGGCCTGCGCTTCGCCTGGCAGCAATGTCACATGATTTGAGCCGCTCATTTTTTCTGCGCTGAAATCTCCGCGATGACTCACAAAGTTTTCATAGTCAGACGCGCTTAAACTTAAACGCAGCAAAGCACGCGAAATATCAAGTGTTTCCAGTCTTTGTACAAAAGCCTGCTGTTCTTTTTGGGGACAAAGTTTTAACGTTAATTCTTTTTCAAGCGCGGCAGTCTCTTCAAAAAGTCTTGTTCCCACGCGACGCATGAGAAAAGCAGCCTTCATCACGGAAGTCACCGCGGGATAATCACGAAGCCATGCCGGATTTTGTTTCCAGAGAATAACTTCAAGACGGATATCAGGCTCGGGCTGATCCCCGCTCGCAATGCGCTTCGCTTGCGCGGCTAATTTTTTAGCCAAACCGCCTTTTCTCTCGAGTCTTTTGATCTCTTCCTGAATATCTGCGGAACTTATTTTTTCAATCAGCTGATGGGCTTTTTGCCAGAAATCAAAAGACTCATATTTTCCGGATAAATGATTTTCCGCGCGAAGCTTTTGAAGGTTTTCGAGATATTTCTTCCAATCACTGTTTTCATGAGCCTGACGCGCGGATTCACGAAATCTCAAATAACTGACCGGCAGCACGACCTTAGCTTCTTCTTCCGCTTTTGAGCTCATCCGCTCCAAAACACGAAGCGCTTCATCACGGCGATCCAATACCTTTAAAAATGCGGCACGGTCTTCTTCATAAAGCTTTTGATTTTCAATTCCCTGAAGCTTTAAGGCGGGATAACGGGTTAACTGTAAATATTCGGCTCCGCCGATAACCGCTTCATCCAATAAACTATCCGCAACAATTTTGCGTGCCGAACGATTAGGAAAGGCGCCCAAAGCAGCATGCGGCAGAGCGATCGAAGCACCCTCAACCCCTACAAAATCAAGTCCCAGTCTGGAAATCCAAAATCCAAGAATATTAGCAACGGATTTTTGTGCTTCAGGCAGCGCGTGCGCATCTTGAACAATCAAAGCCCGGAAAGGAGCTTTGCCTGAAAAAAATTCAACGCGTTCGCCATATTGCGACGGAACACGCGGAGGATTTTTCCAATAACCTTCGCTTTGAAGTAAAGAGTCAGGAAAACTAAGAAATGTGTGAGAGGGTTTCACCACGGCGGGCGCGGTTAAAGAAACCCCGCCGCTCACCGGCATACTCCAGGCTGACTCGGCCAACAAAATCGGCACGAGCAATGCGGCAATCAACCTAATAAATTTTTTATGAACCCCCATAATCCCCCCCCCTATTGCGTAACTAAAACTTTTTACCGAAAATGCGCCGGATTTCTCATCACCAGCTGAATTTCCTGGGTCGTTGCCCCATAGCGGCATGCCAACCCCAGGGCATCCCGTGCGTTTTCATAGCGCTCTTCAATCAAACACTTTCCAAATTGCTGTAACGCTGTTGTTCTTAAAAATGATTTGAGCCCTGTTACGCGATGAGTATGTTTTGATTTCATAAGCACCTCCAAGCTACAAACTTTTTAAAATCATTTATTCTGTGTTTATATATGCATAGACCATGCCAACTACAAAAAATGATGTAAGTCATTTATTTATATATAATTACGAATTTCTACAAATTTGGACTATCCAAAAAGACAACAAACAAATCAGGTTTTGTTATTCATTTTTGGTGAAAACAGGAGAGCAGATCTGAACAAATTCTCAGTGGAAGAATCAGCCAATGCTAGAAGATGATCAAAGAAGAAGAAAAGGCAATTTTGTCGGTCGGATAAAAATGGGGCTGAAAAAAAACCGCATCATTTCTGATGCGGCTTCTTTAAATTTTGAAGTTAACTAAATCCGCGACAAGGCGCGCGGTTGCGCTAAAAGCGCAGAGCTAAAATAATTAGCGACGTCCGCGCGGTCCGAATGAACGGCCGCCGAATCCTCCGCGTCTTCCTCCGCCAAAACCACCCCGGCCACCGAAACCACGGCTGCGCGGATTCATCCGGCTGCCGGAAGGAGCACTGCGATCCGGAAATTTTGCGGATGGAACATCCGGATGCTCAACGACCGCCAACTGTGTTTTAACCAACCGCTCAATGCGCGCAACTTCCATATATTGGTCAGGCATCGCGAAAGTTACAGCGCGACCGCGATGTCCCGCGCGGCCCGTACGGCCAATGCGGTGAACATAATTGTCCAAATCATCCGGAAGATCGTAGTTGATGACAAGCTCAATCGCAGTCACGTCAATACCGCGCGCGGCAATATCCGTCGCGACAAGCACACGGTAACGGCCCGTCTTAAAACCATCCAGAGCTTCACGTCGCTGACCCAACGTACGATCCGAGTGAATCTGCGCGGCATGAATACCGGCATGCTGAAGGGATCGCGCAATTTTAACGGCACCAATTTTAGTACGTGAAAAAATAAGCACGCTGCCACGTGAAGTTTCGAGAAGCTTCACAAGCAATCCGTTTTTATTTTCTTTGGTCACGATGTAAAGTTCTTGAGTTACCAAATCCGAAGTCGTTCCGGGTTTTGCGATTTCAACATAAGCCGGCAACTGAAGATAAGTCGAGGCCAATTGCATAATTTTCGGCGGCATTGTCGCTGAAAAAAGCATGGTCTGACGTTCTTTCGGAATGACTCTCAAAACCTGACGGATTTGAGGTTCAAAGCCCATATCAAACATGCGGTCAGCTTCATCCAAAACGAGGCAGTTCACGTCACTGAGATTGATCGTGCGCTGATCCATATGGTCAAGCAAACGCCCCGGAGTCGCGACAATAATACGCGGCATGCGTCTAAGCGCCTGAACCTGCATATGCATGGAAGCTCCGCCGATTAAAAGCGCGGTGCGCATATTAAATTTAGGCGTCAGTCTGTGTAAGGTCTCTTCAACTTGCGCGGCCAATTCACGGGTTGGAACCATCACAAGTCCCTTGCCCTTCATGGATGCCAAACGCTGAACCATCGGAATAGAAAAAGCAAGTGTCTTACCTGTTCCGGTTTGAGCAATACCGATTAAATCCTTCCCTTCAATTGCCGGCGGTAAGGCCTGATGCTGAATCGGAGTCGGATGCTTAAATTGCAGTTTGTCGAGAATTTCCAGGATCATCGGCGCAATGCCGAGTCCATCAAAAGAGTGCTGATTTTGTACCGGGACAGCAGAATCCGGTGTTTTGTTTGTTGTATTCATAGGGCGGCATTATAAGGATAGAACCCGCTTTTTAGGGATTTTTTTTCAATCGTCCAAAATCGAGCCCAAAACCGCTTAAAAGGAAGCTTTTACGGTAGTCACCAAAATATTCGAGTCAAACCAATCGCCGGCAGAGCTTTTAGAAGATTGCCGCATATAGCCGATAGTCCCATAAAAGGGTTTCCAGAGATGAAGTTTGAATCCCCCGAACAAACGGTTTTCGGTCATTCCATGCCGATGCGACTCAAAGAAAAGCTCATCAAAAACATGCGGCTGAATTTCGAACTTTGTCCATTTCCACGGTGCGGTTAATGCAATTTGCTGACGATACCGCAAACTATCGCGAATTTCTTCTTTCACGCGAAACTCAAGCATGTTACGGTCTTCCAATTTCCAGCCTTTGACTGTGATTTGCGGAGTCAAAAAAATACGCGGACGGGCTTCCCAGTACCAAAGATCTTTTTTCCCTTTTTGGCGCGTCTGGCGAACTTGTAAATAATCGGTTCCTGCCAATAAATACTTACACGCCAGCCATGAAACCCCCACATGCGTATCTTCGTAAGTGATTCCGGCATGTTCACGAAAACGCAGTTCTTCTCCTAAATTCATTTTCCATTTTTCATCGAGTTTTTTTTCAACGTCCGTGCGAATCCAAAACCCCGCATCCCCATCTTCCGCGATAGAAGCGAAAGCAGGCAGCGCAAATACGATTAAAAAAATGAATATTCCGATTATTTTTTTCACAGAAACTCCGACAAAAATTTAAACGCGGGCGATTTGCTGCGCGATAGCTCCAAGCATAAAATCATGATTGGAGACATCATGATACCCCAACTCTCGAAAAACCGCGACAAGCTCGCGCTGATTAGGAAAATATTTTCCTGATGTGGGCAAATACGCGAATGAATTGAATTCTCCCCGGTGAAAAATATATTTACCCAGCAAAGGAACAAAGGTTTGAAAATAAATCTTATGCACCCAATATAAAAAACCGCCCTGAGGCTTCCCCAAATCCAGACTCACAACTTTTCCGCCTAAACGTGCAACGCGTTTCATTTCAAGCAAGCCTTTTTTCAAATCATCCAAGTTCCGCAATCCAAAGCTCACGATCACGACATCAAAGCTTTCATTCGCAAAAGGCAGCTGCATGGAATCCGCGGTTTGAAACTTAAGATTTGAAAACTGGCTGCCGCGACGCGACGCGATCTCAAGCATTTTTTGAGAAACATCGGCGCCGATCACCTCACAGCGCGGATAATGTTTCGCGATCCACAATGCAATATCTCCGCTTCCGGTACATAAATCCAAAACACGGTCTCCGGGCTTAATTCCAATACGTTGAATCGCCGCGCGTTTAATTCTCTGGTGTTGCCCCAAGCTTAATACTTCGTTGAGCGCGTCATATTTCGGCGCGAGTCCGTCAAAAAATTGCCGGTTAAATTCCGGCCATGAATCCGCTTTAAAATGATCGGTAAAACCAACTTCGTTTAATAATTTATATTTAGCTTTCTTATCATACTGAACGCTCATATTTCCCCTCGATTTGTGAATCGGTTGCACGCATAAATTTCCCTTCCAGCGCGGCTCCAAAAGCCGTAAACCCGGCTCCGAACGCGAAAAGCAAAATAGATTCTCCGCTTTGCGGAATTTTTCTTGAAAACATTTCCTTGAGAACAAAAAGAACACTGGGTGAGGACATATTTCCGTATTGTTTCAAAACGGCACGGGAACAATCTAAATTTCCGCGCATTTCATGAACACCGTTTTCAATTTCATCAAGAATTTTCCGACCGCCGGGATGAACCGCAAAATGTTTAAACGCCGCGCCGTCCCGTTCTTTAAAACGGTCCATCAGCTGTCTTACCGCGCGCGCGGCAACCTTGGGGACTTCGGGATGAATCACATTCGATAAACGAGAATTACGCGTACGAAACCGCAAATGTTCGCGATACTCAGGCCATAAAATGGATTCGAACCCTCGAATTTCAAGCCCCTGACGCGCCGGGTGATTCGTTAAAAGCGCGCAAGCCGCGCCGTCCGCGAAAATCGCGTTCGAAAGAATCAAATCAATTTCATCTCCCCAATCAAGCGCTGCGGAACAAACCTCGATGCATAACACCGCCACAAATGATTCCGGATGCGCTTTCAAAAACTGATCTCCCGCGCGCAATGCCGGAAGAGCGGCGCCGCAGCCCGTCCCCGCTAAATCCAAAGCAAAAATATCCGGCCGAAGTCCGGCTGCTTCCGCGACATAAGAGGTCAAGCCCGGACAAAGATATCCCGTGCAAGTCGTAATAACCAAACCATCCAAATCTTTCGGCGCGAGCCCCGCAGCAGTCAACGCTTTTGAAAGCGCTTTCGCGCCAATTTCAACCGCAACAGTTTGAAATCTTTTGTTGGCTTCATCCGGAGTTTCGTGATTAATTTGCCCAAGATCCTTCATTCCGAAATAACGTGTTTGAATTCCGGGATCTTTCAAAAAGCGCTCATACCATTTCACCGAATTTTTTGAAACCCCGGAACGGTGCCGAATAAATTCAATGGCTTCGGATTGCTTAACTAAAAAATCAGGATTCGCGGTTTCAATCGCAACGATGCGGCTTAAAATCATTGGACACCTCCCGCATTCCCCGCTAAAGATGTCGGGTGATGCATTTCAAAAACAGTTCGGAAAATATTTTTCCGTGACGCAAAAAAGCCCAGCACTCTATTCGCGGCCCAATCCCGGTGGCTGAGCCATCCCCAGCCGTGGGAAAAGTGAGTTTTCATTTGATAAAGTTTTTTCCATTCTTTTTCATACAAAGCGGCAACATCGCGCAAAATAACTTGATCCGGAAGATTCACAGAAAGGCTGTTTGCCAAAATTCGTCCGCTTTGAATCGCCATCGTCATACCGCCGCCAACCACGGGATTGACAGCGGTCACCGCGTCACCGACAAAAAAACAATCTCCGTCAAAAAAACGCGGCTTCCTCACCGGCGGAACCGGAATGCCGCGCCAAGCTGAGATGCATTTCGCGAATTTCATTTGCCTGTCTATAAAAGGATTCGCCTGTCTGAAAATTTCGAGCATTTTTTCCATATCTCCCTGCGCCCGGTCCATTAACTTTTTTTCGGCCACATAGCAAATCGCTGTTTTTTTAGAATTGACGGGGTTCAGCCCAAAATGTCCGCCCTCAACAAAATGCAAAACGACCTGCTGATTCATCCAACGCACATTTTCAAAAAAAGCCATGACTCCAAAGGCCGCGGGTTTATCTCCCTCGGATCTGCCGCCCGCGCCGCGAGCATCAATCCAAACCGAACTTTTAATTTCTTCGGTTTCTCCGCTTTTCAGATCCAAAAATTGGGCAAACTCTTTCTCTTTCGACTGCATTTTAAAGGAAGTGCGCACTATTGCTCCGGATGATTCTGCGAGCTTGACCAAAGCCTGGTCAAAATCTGTGCGGCAAACAGCAAGACCGCTCACTCCGGAGCCCTGCTTCGAAAAATGCATCCTCAGGGATGCTCCGTTGGCTGTTGTCATCCAAACTTTCCGAATAGGGCTTGCGCCGGTTTCAAGGAAACGATTCCATAATCCCTTTTGATGAAGCCATTCATAATTTTCAGGACCGACAAATCCTCCGCAAACTTTCTCGCGCGGAAAAGACGCTTTATCCGTCAATAAAACCTTCCATCCGCGTTCAGCCAATTCTGCGGCAACCGCACTGCCCGAAGGACCGGCACCCAAGACAACTGCATCCCAAGTTGATTTTCTCATGCTATTTTTTTCCATAATATTTTCAAATAAACCCGAATAGGATTATTTACATGAATGAAGCCCAAAACTGTAGGCGGCTTCAGCGAGAACTCCTCCATGGTGAAATCAATATTCCCCTCTGCCAACAAATCATTCCCCTGCCGCTTTAAACGAACCGGCATTTCATGAAAAACTGATTTACCATGAATATTAAAAAATCCCGCAGCATGACAAACAGCCTGTCCATCCGCGGAAAAGAGCTCGCACTTTACCATTTGAGATTTCCAGATAATCTGCGGATATTTAGCGGTATCAAACATTTTATACATCATGGAGTTTCGCGCGCGATTATCCGTATCCAAAGATGCCACCGGCACTGAAACTTCAAATGCGCCTGATTTCAGGCTTTGGAAATCAAACTGGACTTGGGCTTTTTGAATCTGACGGCTGTTTGCCTGAAATTCATGAAGAGTCGATGATGCCTGAAATCCGACTTCAGAACTCGCTGTGTTAAGCTCATAAGTTTCGGCCCATCCAACTCCCGTATGGCTAAGCATCACAACAAGTGAGAGAATGGTAAGCCTTAAAAAATCTAATCTATTATAATTCATGAGCTTATTTTCGACTTATTTTGATCAAAGTAAATCCGACCAAGGTCGGATGTGGCGGAATCAAATCCAAAAGCTTTCCGGCCCCGTGATAGGTCTTATCGCCGGACTAAGCTACGCTTTGCTTGAGTGGTGGTTTGATAAACACGGAAAAAAAGATGCATCAAAAATTCTTTGGAAAATCCATGAATCTTTTGATTTTATTTTGCCGATCACATTGGGAATTCTCGTCGGTGCGGGAATTGTTTTTCTGCAGCGAATTAACCTGCTCAACAAAGCTCTTTCCACTCAAAACAATCATTTGCGCTCACGGCTAACGGCAAACACATTGCTCGCGCATGTTTTGCATGAAATTCGCAATCCGGTTCACAACCTCACCGCCATCATGGATCACTCGCTTTTGAGCATACCCAACAATGACCGCGAAATCATCGAACGCAATCTTCAGCGTTTAAACGAGGCGACCGAACATTTTAAAAGAATCAGCGGTCCCTGGGATGAAATCAGCACACGCGAACCAACCTTCTTTTTAGATTGGATTCACAACTTTATTTCTCAATCCGTTTCATCTTCTTTGCGGGAAAAAAATATCCGCTACAGCGAACAGCTTCAGCCTTTTAAAGTATTCATGCATCCCCTGCTTTTGGAACAATGCTTTTCTGTTCTTTTTGAAAACGCTATTCATGCCTGCGAGCAAACCGTCGGAACAAAAGAAATTGTTTTAAGTTCATGTCCGGACACGGCGGCGCAAAATTTGATTTACATCGAAATCTCCAACTCGGGCAGCCCTTTTCCACCGGAAGTCTTGGCAGCGGAGGGAAAGAAAACCGTACGAAGCTCAAAAGGAATGGGGCTGGGACTGGTCCTATTGCGCGATACCGCTGAACTTGTAGGCGGCTCAATTAAAATTTTCAATGCCGGACAACACGCGCACGTTCGGCTTTATCTGCCCGCGGAATTCAAACTATGAAAATAGCCTACGTTGAAGATGACATTGACGCCCGGTCTATTTTTCAAAATCTTCTGAATCAAAGCGGTTATGACTGCTCCGTTTTCGACAGCGCAGAAGACCTTCTTAAAATCATCAAACCGGGCACTTTTGATGTTCTGGTTGTAGATATTCGTTTACCGGGAATGAGCGGCATCAAGCTGATGCAAAGTTTGCGAACGCATGCAATTCAAACACCGTGCATTTTAATTACCGCGTTCAATAGCCTGGAATACGCTCGCGACGCGCTGAATACGAACGCTAATTTTCTCATCGAAAAGCCATTTCGCTTTACCGCATTGATTAAAGCCATTAAAAAAGTAACGTCGGAAAATCTTTCCGTTCAGCACTGCGTGGACCGGGGGTTGGAGCGCCTTCACCTCACAGAACGTGAAAGTGAAATCGCGCGCCTGCTTTTAAAAGGACCGACAAACGCTGAAATCGCGAAAACAATCGGCATATCAGAAAAAACTGTCAAACAATATCTCACGCAACTTTTTCAAAAAGCAAAAGTCAGCAGCCGCAGCGAATTTTTCTCGAGTATTTTTCCGGTTTAATTTTAGCTAGATTAGCGCAATAAAAAGATAAGCAAGAGCTCGGCGGCGATCACGCGTAAAATCATGACAAGCGGATATACCGATGCGTAAGCAACAATGGGCGCGCTGGAAGCTGCGAATTGATTTGCATAAGCTAATGTCGAAGGACTCGTGTAACAACCCGACAACAAACCGCAAAGAGACAAATAATTCATTTTCATTTTAAGTCTGAGAAAAAATGCCGTCAGCATCAGGGGAACAATGGTGATAACGACTCCGCAGCTGAGCCATAAAAGTCCGGGGCCATTTGAAAAAGTCTGCACAAACTGGTCTCCGGAACGAAGCCCCACACAAGCCAAAAAAAGCGCAATACCGATTTCTCGCAGCATCAAACTTCCGCTCGTCGGCAAATACCAAACCAGGGGGCCGATTTTTCCGACATAACTCAAAAGCAGAGCCACAATCAAAACGCCTCCGGCTAAACCAATTTTAAGCGGGGCCGGAATCCCCGGAATTTGTAACGGCAAGCTTCCCAAAAGCACGCCCAAGGCTAAACAGACGAAGGCGGGAATTAAATGCGGATGATTCAACACTTTGGGATGATCGCCTAAAACACTTCTGAATTTTTTCAAATCTTGTTCGCTGCCAACGACACTTAATGTATCGCCAAAGGCAATTTTTACGTTCCCCGTACCCGGAAACTCAAGATCGCCGCGCCGCACGCGCGTAATCGTAACCGCATATTCCTCCGCTTTTAGCTCGCTGATCGCGCAATTCGCTAGTTCCGTTCGCGTTACAACCATTTGACTCAAATGTACCGATGGATCAAGATTTTTTGCAAAACTTGTTTTTGCACCGATCGCAAAACAAAGGGCTTCCAGCTGCGGCCTTGTCCCCACAACCCGAATCATATCTCCCGTGTGAATGATTGTCTTCGGCAAGGCAACATGAACCTTTCCGCTCTGAACCACTCGCGAAATAATAACGTCACGAAAAGCTAAAATTTCGCGAATATGCATCCCTTCCAAATCCGCATTCTCAATTTTTAAATCCATTGTTTCCAGATGCGGATTTTCTTTTAAATGAAGCTCTTGATATTTTTCAGCTTCGACAGAAGAATCAACGCGGCAAAAAATTCGCACCGTGACAAAAGTTACGATCATACCCAAAATTCCGAACGGATAAGCAACCGCATAGCCTAACCCGGGCATTTTGACCATTTCAGAAGTTGCCTCCGCCATGCCTTTCAGCAACTGTTGACTGGCCGCAAGGCTAGGGGTATTCGTCACCGCACCTGAAAAAAGCCCGGCAGCAGCCGCGGCCGGAATTTTAAAATATTTAGCCAGACAAAAAGTCAGCACAGCCCCAAAAGAAACCAGAATAAACGCGATAAGATTTAACTTAGCCCCTTCCTTGCGCAAAGACGAAAAAAATGCCGGCCCCACTTCGACACCAATCGTATAAACAAAAAGCATCAACCCAAATTCACGGATAAATTCAGCGAGCTCGGGAGAAAAGCTCAATTTGAAATGCCCCAGCAGAAGCCCCGAAAACATGACTCCCGCCACGCCGAACCGGACGCCAAAGAAGTTAATTTTTCCAAAGGCCAAGCCCAGCACAATCACAAGACTGACCACAAGAATCGCCGTGGCCGCCTCGGAAAGATGCAACAGCTTCGTTATTTCATTTAAAAAAATCATTCTCTTTCCCGTTAATTATGATTCTATTTTTCCTGACAAAGACTTTAAGTACGCAACAATCGCTTGCGTTTCATCGGACTTGAGCCGGCGATTTTTTTGATAATACGCCATTTTTTCAACAGCCTCATCCATGGTTTTTACGCTTCCATCGTGAAAATACGGAAACGTTTCCTCCAGATTCCGTAAACCGGGCACCCTGAATAAATACTTATCTTTTTCATCTTTGGTGAAATTAAAATGACCGAGATCCGCCTGCGTTAATGCGCCGCCACGATCTTTAAAATAATCATTTTTCACGCCGAGCTTTTCAAAGGTTTGCCCGCCCAAAGCAGGACCATAATGACATTGCGTACAGCCAATTTCGCTGAAAAGCTTAAGACCTCGCTTTTCTTCATCCGTCAAAATCGACTGATCTCCTTTTAAATACTGATCAAAGCGCGAGCCGGTCGTAACCAGAGTCGATTCAAACTCAGCGATCGCATCCGCCACGTCTTCTTTCAAAGCCGGACGTCCATAAATAGTCCGAAACTGTTCTTGATAAACGGAATCGGCGTTCAGCACGGGAAGAATTTTCTCCCAATCGCCTCCCATTTCAAGCGGATTAGTCACGGGGCCCAGAGCCTGTTCCTTCAGATCAGCCGCACGGCCATCCCAAAACTGTCGCACATGATAACGGGCGTTAAAAACTGTGGGCGCGTTGATCGGCCCTTTTTGCCCGCGAATCCCCGTTGAAGTTACCAGCTGATCCGTCCCGCCGCCTTTTTTCAAATCATGGCAAGTCGCGCAGGAAATAGTTCCGTCACCGGAAAGTCTTGTATCATGATAAAGGGTCTGACCTAATTTGATTTTTCGCTCATCCAGCCCGGTCGGCTTTTCGATCGGAGCAAAGATTTTTCCGGAATTTTCTTCATCATCAATCCACTTATAAATATCCGCTTTTTTTTCTGCGTTTAAAAAAGCACCCCAGTGCAGTGCCAAATATTTAAGCGGAGGCATGGCGCCTTCTTCTATTTCAGATCGGATATGTTTTAAAACTTTTGTCGAAGGCTTTTTACCCTCAGTGAATAATTCGTGGTCAAAATTAAATTCTTCAAGCCCTTCCTTAATGTCATGCTGAATAATTTGTTTGGCGGGCGGGAGCTGTGCGTACCAAGGCAACTGCGCTCTTTCCGAGTGACAAGGCAAACAATTTGTTTGAATTATGGGAGCGACTTTCGCAAAAGAAGCGGCTTTACCGCGCAATGACTCTTCCGAAACGGGAATAGGGCGATCGACTCTTAAGTTGATCACGCCCATAGCAATCCAAGCCATCAGCCCAAAAAAAGCCAAGACGATTATTTTCTTAATCATAAAGCACCTCGGTTTCAAATATAAATAATGAAACGAAAATGAAGAGAAACATTATATCAAATAAAAGACCTCGCCGAATGAATCGTGAGGTTTTATTTTTGAGTGATTTAAAATCAGCGCTGCTTATCGGAGAGAACTTCCAAGCCTGCCCCGAACTGAACGATTCTCGTGGCAACACCTTCCACAACGGCGGGCTCATGTGTCACAATCCTGCTTTTCACTTAGAGGACAAAGCAGCTATCATCCAAAAAAGCACGGCCTTTAAAATTTTCCGCTCATTGTCACAACATTCTTTACATATTAGAATACTGTGAGAACGTAATAATTGGCTCTTTCATTCATAACCATGGAGATGTTCATGAGAAAAGTTACAACCCTGATACTGTCAGTCATTCTCGTCTCGACAGTTCTTTCTCTAGCCTTTGCGGAAAAATCCCCGCCAAGCATCGATAAAACAGCGCAGGATCGGCTTGCATTTAATAAAGAAACAACTGAGAAGATGAAGGCGGATGCCGCCTACCGCAAAGAAGCATGGGAAAAAAGTTTTGACCTCATGAAAAAAATAAGTGATCTCAACAGAAAAAGACTCAGCACTAAAGATGATGCGGAAAGAAAAAAATTAACAGATGAAGCTTCAGTTCTTCAGGCTCAGCTGGATAAGCTCCACCTGGAAATAGCTGAGCGCGATGTTGCATCAGCGGAGTTTTCAATCAAACTCGCTCAAGACAGACTTGAACGAGCAAAAAAGAGACTCGCGGATATTCAAGCGAAAAAAAAGTAACAACTCTTTCGGATCAGTCTCGAATAACTTAGCCGCGAGATTGATCCGAAAGAATATCTAGCCCGGCTCCAAACTGAACGATTCTCGTGGCAATGCCTTCCACAACGGCAGGCTCATGTGTCACAATCAACATCGTCATCCCTTCGCGCGCCAAATCCGACATTACCTTCACAATCTCCCCTTTCATTTCGGGATCAAGGCTGGAAGTCGGTTCATCAAATAAAATTGCTTTGGGTTTCATCGCGAGGGCACGCGCGATTCCGACACGCTGTCTTTGCCCACCTGAAAGCTGTCCCGGTAAAAAATCCGCCTTTTCGGTCAATCCGACACGGGCCAATAATTTTAAAGCTTCTTCCTTGGTTTCGCCTTCGGGCTTTTTTAAAACCTGGACCGGTCCCAACATCAAATTTTGAATCACCGTTAAGTGCGGAAACAAATTAAAAAACTGAAACACAAATCCAAGCTGAGTTCGAACCGAACGAATTTGATCGCGCTCTTTGCGCAAATCCATATTCGCGTGCAGTTTAAAATTGCCGACGCTCACACTGCCTTTTTGAAAAGGCTCTAAATAAGTCAAACAGCGCAGAAAAGTGCTTTTGCCGATTCCGGAAGGACCTTTAAAAATAACCACTTCGCCCTGATTAATCGTAAGCGATAAATCGCGAATCACCGCGTTATGCCCGTAATTTTTTCCGAGATTTTCTGTTTTAATTTGAAAAGGCATGATTTCTTTTTTCCAATGCGCGCGACCAAAGTGAAAGCGGAAAACTCATTAAAAAATAAAGCAGCGCTGTCGTTAAACCCAATTCCAAAAACCGGTAAGTCGTGGTCGCCGCGGTGGTGTAAGCGCGCGTTAATTCCATGACCGTAATAATCGAAACAAGCGAAGTATCTTTGAATAGCGCGATAAAATCATTGGTCGAGGGCGGTAAAATGGTGCGCACGGCCTGCGGAATCAGCACAAACCGTAAAGTTTGCCAGCCTGTCATCCCGAGCGACCGCGCGGCTTCTTCCTGCCCCTCGGAGACAGACAATAGTCCCGCGCGATAAATTTCCGTTTCATAAGCGGCATAATTCATTCCAAGTCCAAGAATCGCCGCGACAAAAGCATTCAGTTGAATCCCCAAATTAGGCAAGCCGTAATAAAGCAGATAAAGCTGAATCAAAAGCGGCGTTCCGCGAATAAACTCAACGTACGCGGAACAAATAAAGCGAATCAAACTATTGCCGTACAATTTCCCGGCGGCCAAAAAAGCTCCGAAAAAAACCGCCAAAGCCATGGCCAAAAAAGACAAAACAACCGTCATTCCCGCGCCTTTCAAAAGCAGCTTGCCGAATTTTAAAACCGGATTGGATTCATGCGCACGCGCTACATCCCACGCTTTCGGATCAGAAAGTTTATTCTGTTTTTCATTCCACATATTCCATTTCAAATAAATTTTACGCAATTCACCGGATTGAATCAGCCGAATAAAGGCATCGTTCACTTTCGAGCGTAAAACCGGCGAATCTTTGCGTACACCCGCGGCATAAATTCCCTCGCCCGCCAAATCGGATAAATTTTTGAAACGCGGATTCGCGCCGGCATAAAAAACAGCAATCGGCACATCCATCAACACCGCTTCGGTTCGACCAATCTCAAGATCACGGTAAGCTTCAACCGGCGAAGGATAGCCAATGACCTGGATTTTTCCGTTTTCATCGAGAATTTTTTGCGCGAGCGTACCGGACAAAGTACCGACTTTTTTCCCTTCGAGATCTTTAAAAGTGCGAATGGAGTTGTTTTCCGCCCGCACGGTCATTTGCTCGGAAAAATAATAATAAGGAATGGAAAAATCAATCACTCGAAGACGGTCCTGCGTCACTTCAAGACCGTTAATCACAACGTCAAAATCATCGCGCAAAAGCGTGGGCACTAATTGATCCCATTGCACACTGACGAATCTCGCGCGCAGCCCCATTTCTTTGGCGAGAGCTTCCACAATTTCAATTTCGAACCCGATTAATTGGTCAGGCTTCTCTTTATCGGGAAAGACATACGGAGCCCCGCCGGCAGCGTCACCGCCCCAGCGCAACTCTCCTGTTTTTTGAACACGATTCCAGGCTTCATCGGCAAAAGAGGAATGACTAAAACCGAGTATTGCCGCCAAAAAGAATAAGAGGAGCTTTCGTTTCATAGCTGCGAATTATAATGGGATTACAAGCCCGGAACAAGCAACCATCCAAAGTCCATAGATAGTCCGCGCAGCTTATTTTTGCTACAATGCGCGCATGACAACAGCTAAAAACGTATTAGGCGGACCGCTTCAATCCTGCTGCATGGATCCTCTCACCGGATTTTACCGTGACGGATTTTGTCATACCGGTCCGGATGATTTAGGTTTGCATATCGTTTGCATCAAAGCCACGCGTGAGTTTCTGGAGTTTTCAATTTCACGCGGCAATGACCTCAGCACTCCGCGTGAAGAATGGAATTTTCCGGGATTAAAACCAGGCGATCAATGGTGTTTATGCGCATTACGCTGGAAAGAAGCTTATGACGCGGGAATGGCACCACCAGTGAATTTGGAAGCCACTCACATATCCGCATTAGAGCACTTAGATCTTTCTGTGCTGAAGCAATTCAGCATTAGCCGATAGTGTTTTATTCCGTAAGCCGGAGCTTGCTCCGGACCTATGGTCGTATGACCACGCTGGAAGATCTCGATCTTTCCGCGCTCAAACAACACGCGGTCAAAGCTTGACGGCTTCGCGATTCTTAAAAAAATAAACGCCTACCGCGAAGATCGCGCCCAAATTATCTATCAACATATCTTTCTGCGCGTCCCACGCGTCACCCTGGCTGCCCAAGATAGCCGCGCCGGATGCCGGATCAGTTTTCACAGCGTAAATCCATTCAATAATTTCATACGACATGGCGACAATCGCGATCGCG
>CAZSVD010000245.1:0-2009 GCA_964610145.1 uncultured bacterium
CATATCACAGGCCGTCAACTATCGGATGTTCGACTTGTCGTGAACGGAGCTGGAGCCAGCGCCATTGCCTGCACCAATATTTTTATTTCTTTAGGTGTTCGCCGAGAAAATGTTTTGATGTGCGATAGTTCCGGGGTCATCTACAAAGGTCGCACCGAAGGCATGAATAAATACAAAGAAGCCTTTGCCAATGAAACAAAAAAAAGAACTCTGACCGAAGCACTTCAAGGCGCCGATGTTTTTGTCGGTCTGAGTGTGGCTGGTGCCGTCACTCAAGACATGATACTGAAAATGAATGATCGGCCCATTATCTTTGCCATGGCCAATCCAGATCCAGAAATTCTTCCTGACAAAGTCAAAGAAGTTCGACCTGATGCGATTATCGCCACAGGTCGCACAGATTTTCCTAATCAAGTGAACAATGTTTTGGGATTTCCTTCCATCTTTCGAGGATCCCTGGATGTGCGAGCCACTCAAATCAATGAAGCCATGAAACTTGCGGCGGTTCATGCCATTGCAGGTCTTGCCAGAGAAGATGTTCCCGACACGGTCAGTGCTGCTTACGGAGGCAAAGCTTTTAAATTTGGACCGGAATACTTGATCCCAAAACCTTTTGATACACGTGTTCTTTTGCGAGTCGCCCCAGAAGTTGCCAAAGCCGCCATGGAATCAGGCGTGGCGCAAATCCCCATCCAAGACTTCGAAGCTTACAAAGATAAATTGGAAAGCATCCAGGGACCTTCCAAAGTTTTCATTCGCTCCGCCATTCATAAAGTGAAAGCCAATGCGGCCGCCGCAGGAAGACTTCCTCGCATTGTTTTTCCAGAGGGAACCAGCACAACAATTTTAAAAGCTTTGCGCACTTTGGTGGAAGAGCAAGTGATCGAACCGATTCTTTTAGGCTATCCAGATCGTGTGCGAGAAAAAATTCAAACTCTGGAACTTCATCCTTTGAAAAATGTGCAAATCATTCACCCTTCTCAGTCTCCTCATTTTGGAAAATATGCAGAGGCTCTTTATCAACGTCGTCAAAGAAAAGGCCTTCTCTTTCGTGAAGCAGAAAGACATCTTTCAGATCCTAATTACTTCGCCGCAATGATGGTGGAAATGGGAGACGCAGACGGACTTGTCACCGGCGCAACTCAGGATTTTGGAAGTGCCGTGCGCCCTGTTCTTCAAACCATTGGAACATCTTTTCATGGAGTTCCAAGTGGTCTTAACTTTGTGCTTTTGGAAGATCGCTTGATGTTGCTTGCAGATACAACCGTCAACATCAACCCCACCGCTGAACAATTAGCAACCATTGCTCTGCAAGCGGCGCGCGTGGCGGAATACTTTCAATTGCAACCACGAGTTGCCATGTTGAGCTATTCCAATTTCACAGGCAAAGAGGGAACTCCAGCAAAAATGAAAAAAGCTGTTCAACTGGTGAAAGAGCGAAGGCCCGATTTGATTGTGGATGGAGATATGCAAGCCGATACAGCGATCAATACAGATATTTTATCGCGTATTTTTCCATTCAGTGATCTGAGTGAAGGAGCGAATATTCTTATTTTTCCAAATTTGGAATCCAGCAATATTGGCTACAAACTTTTGCAACAACTTGGACGTGGAGAAGTATTGGGTCCTTTCTTGATGGGAATTCGTCGCAGCGCCAATGTTTTGCAACGAACCACGACCGTGGAGGCGATTATCAACTCCGTGGTCTTGACGGCCTTGGAATCACAATACATCCAAGATCACCTGCATGGAAAAAAATCCAAAAAGGCTAAGAAGTCGTGACTTCTGCCCAAAGAACTCAACAAGTGACTCAGGCCGATCGCGCCGTGGTTGTGGGCGTCGGTCTTAAAACTGAGCTCATGATGGAGATCAAAGAAAATCTGATCGAGCTGGAAGAGCTTGTCGGAGCTGCTCAGGGGGAAGTTGTTGGATCTTTGATTCAAAGTTTGGCTCAGTGGAATCCCTCGACATTGATTGGTAGCGGTAAAGTCGAGGAAGTGAAAGAAATG
>CAZSVD010000246.1:0-10574 GCA_964610145.1 uncultured bacterium
ACCGGCGGCGCACAAAAATAATCCAATCCAAAAAGCGGCCGCAGGCTGAATCCGTCCCGAAGGCAGAGGACGCTTCTCTGTGCGTCTCATCTTGCCGTCTTCTTCAATCTCCATCCACTCGTTCAGAGCCATCGCCCCTGCCGCGGCAAGCCCCGTGCCCAACGTCATCCAAAGAAACGCGGCGAAGTTAAACTTTCCCGGCGCCAAATAAAATCCGACCATGGCGCTCAAAAGTGTAAGAAAAACAAGCCTGATTTTTGTCAGCTCCGAAAGCGTTTTAAGCATTCGCGGCAAATTGCACCCGCTTTTGGAGCATGAAGGTCAAAAGCATAATCGCAGCGAGCAAAAATGCACCCAAACTTTGATGAAAGGTGGTGGTCCAAATTTGTGCCTGCGAGGGATCACCGGCAACCTGATTCATAAACTGAGTCAGTCCCAAGCTGCATACACCCAACAAAACCTGCAGCATCACCGCTATCAATAAAAACAACACTATTTGCTGCGGCGCCTGATCTTCTTTATCAAGCTGAGTCACGCGCAAAAAAACAAGCACGACATGTGTCACCACCACAAAAGCAAAAGCGGCATGCGTATAGGCAATATGCACGTGCTTGATATGCCGTGTTGCCGCGCCAAGAAGAAGCTGCGCGATAAAAATGAAGCATGTCACGCGCGCAATACGAAAGGCTTTGGCAAGCTTCGGTTGATTTTCCGCTGAAACCCGAAAAACAAGCGGCTCGGCTTCGAGTCTGGCCGCGTATGAAAAAAGCCATAACGCACTGAAATAAATCTGGCCAAGCGAAGCATGTCCAATCGAAACCAAGTGCGGCAAATTAAAAAGCACCGTCAGGCCGCCAAAAACACCCTGTAAAATAACCAACCCGATGAGCGCGCGCGAAAAACTCTTGAGGCCGGAACTCGCGCCGCGCGTCAAATGCGTCGCGATTACCATCACAAGCGTTAAGAAGCCCACAAATGCGGCGATCATGCGGTGGCCATGTTCCCAGAAAATTTTTCCCACCATCGGCGGCATCCATTTTCCGTATGAAAGCGGCCAATCGGGAACCGAAAGCCCTGCCTGATGACTCGTCACAAGCCCGCCGGCGACAATTAAAACCGCACCCATAAAAGCCGTAAAAAAACTAAGCCGATATAAATTTTTCATTTTTATTTTCCTTCGGGGAAACGCAAAAAATTTACGCGGGATTTTTTTTCTTATAAACCCACGCCGCGAAACCCATCAAAACCAAATCCGCCAAAATAACAGATGAAACATAAGGATATCCACCGCCACCAAAACCATAGCTATGCAACCCGGCAGCCAAAACAAAGTTCACGCCATACCAAGCCATGACCACGCCCATAAAAGCTAAAACCGCACCCATGGCCATTCCGAAAGGTCCGAACCAGCCGATAAAGCGCGCGTGCAAAACAACCAGATAACCGAGCAAAGCAATTAAAGCCCAAGTCTCTTTGGGATCCCAGCCCCAAAAGCGTCCCCAGGAATAATTCGCCCAAACACCGCCCAAAATAGTTCCGGCCGCGAGCAAAATCACGCCAATTTGAACCGCGCGATAAACCGCGCTTGCTAAAGTCACAAGCCCATCTTCCTTTTTGCGAAAAGCATAACCCAAAACGACAATTTGTCCGAGCCCCCACGCCAAAGCAAAAGCGCCATAACTCATCGTGATCGTCAAAACGTGAATCGTAAGCCATAAATTGCTGCGCAAAACCGGAACCAAGGGAGAAAGCGCCGGATCCAAAACGGCAGGAAAAGATTCCGCGAGCAATAATCCAAGCGCGGCCACCAAGGAAGAAGTAATCACGATGCCGATATGCCGCAAATAATAATAAATCGGCAATGAAAAAACCGCGACCGCAAGTGAAACCCACACAATCGACTCATACATATTGGTTACCGGAGCGCGCCCCGAAATAGAACAGCGCAAATAAAATCCAAGCGTGTGTAAAATGACGGCTGCGCCGTATACACATAAGCCAATCATGAAAGAATATTCGCGGTCTTTTTTTCGTTTACGCCGTGAGATCACGCTTAAAATAAAAAACAGCGTCGCGAGCAAATAAAGCTTGGACCCGCGTCCAAACGCATGCAAACGATTATAAAAAATCTCTTTGCCAACCAGCTCATGATCCATGGCCATGCTCGCGCGTGTCCAAACGGCTTCAAGCGCGTTCTTAAAATTTTGCGCGGCGACGTTCGTCGCTTTTGTGTCCGGCTTTTCCGCTTTAAAGGTCAGCGCAAAATCTTCCGCTGATTTTTTAAACGCTTGCAACTCCTGCTGCGGCAAATCTCTCATCCAATCCGCGGGCGCGGCGGCGAAATCAGCGAATTTGAGCCAGGCTCCCTGCGGGTTTTGCGACTGCGGAATCCATCCCGGAACAGAGCCCTCACCTAACTGGGTAAGAAAAATGGCGCGCTCATAAATTTCGATACGCTTTTTATCCGCGAAAGACAATGCGGCGCGTTTATCGCGACGATGCATGGCATCTTCCACTTTCTGAACAAACGACTTCTCCCCCAGGGCAACTTCCGCAGAAACACGTTTGTTAATCAGCTTAAGCCCAAATTCTTCGCGTACCTGCGGCAAGCCTACGTAAATCACAGGTTGTGAAATCCATTTCTCCGGCGTGACAATCCATTCCCAAACCGTTTGGGCAACCGGCTGTTTATTCCAGACATTTTTGCCGGTCACATAAAGAACCGCTTCACGAGCGAAAGATTCAAACGGTTTTACGCGTCCGCCATGCTGAACCGGAATGGAGGCGAGTGTTTCCTGCCAATTTTTTTCTTCCGCCCAGGAATGCCCGGCAAAAATAACGCTCATCAAAAATCCGATAATCAAAATCCGGCCCATGAAAAATAGTTTGTTTCTCAGAAGATGCATTGTCATTTAAGGCCTCTTTCATTGCGCACGGAATAAGCGCGCGTATAAAACATCATCAAAATTCCCGTGATCATAATGATCGCGCCCGCGTATTTCACAGGCACACCCGGATCGCGCCCGACCGCAAAAACCGAACTGTCCGGCTCGCCCATGCCCGGATTATACCCTGCTTGATAAAAGCGGAATCCGCGATAAACCAAAGGCTGATTCATGGAAATTGTTTTTTCCAGTGAAACACCGCGCGCAAAATCTTTTAAAACCACATCGCTTTCAAAAGCCGCGGGCTTGTCCGTTCCGGGATCCGTTTTAACGCGAAAATCTTTCAATGCCAATTCAAAACCGAGCGCAAGCTGCTTTCGTCCAAAAATAACTTCATAAAGTCCGCCGTCAAACGTCAAACTTTTATGAACTCCCTCAACCACCCAAAATTTATGCGCCAAGGCTCCGGAGCGAATTTCAATCTCCGCGGCGCTTGTTGCCAGCTCACTGCGGTCGTCATCATCCAAAGGAGTCACAGTCAAATCCTGCGCGGCATGCGTTAGAGCCTCGTCCACACGAAACTGCAAATTCATCCATCCTGTCGCGACTTCTTTTCCGATTTCAACTCGTCCATCCTGCAATCTTGTTCCGGTTTGAATTTGATAATGGATTCCGTCAGGTAAACTGACAAACCGTAATTCGTGGCTTTCCCCTTTCGATCCTGAATTAGGCCGGCGATATTTCACGGTTAAGCCCAATTGGCTTTCGGGACGACCATGCACGGTCGGAAAATCAGGGAAATTAGCAAAAACCGTATGGGTTTCGGTTTTGCCGCCGCTTTGAACTTCTAAAACCGCCGCGGGATTTTCTGTGTGCTCGGGAGCAGAACCTTCTTTTAAAATATTTTCTTCAACGTAAGCGTAATTATAAACTTCAGTCACTTTGACTTTCAGACCGTTATCGAAAACTTTTTCAAACGGCAGCGCTGTTTTATCCGGCACCGGAAGCTGCAGCTTTTCATCTCCGCGCTGAATTTCAAAATAAGGCTGATTCATCGCCTCCGGCACGGGCTGAAGTAATTCTTCCGCAAATTTTAAAACCGCGGGCCCCATGGAAATTTCGCGGCTCATCGGTTCATCCGCAATCCACTGAGAAACATTCATAAATGAATTGTGGAGCGTAATTTTGAGCGCTGCAGGACCGCTGTCGGCAGCCACCCAATTTGTTTCGGCATGCGCTTTGGGAAGAAACTGCGTCATCGTGATATCCGCGGATTTTCCTTCGGACTGAAGATGCACTAATTTATCTTTTCCTTTCCAGCGAAAGGCGCGCTCTCTGAAAGAAATCATGCGCTCATCTTTAAAGGCTTGAGAGTAAAAATAAAACATCGGCTGCTTCAGCGTCACCCATTTTCCCGTTGTTCCCTCTTGCAGCATCATTTGTCCATCCACCGCGACTTGCTGCGTCGCAAGGGATCCCGCAAGAATCGTTATAATACCCAAATGCGTCAGCACAAATCCGATATGCTTTTTTTGCCAAGGTAAACGATCCGCGGCTGAACAGGCCAAATTCAAAACTAAAATCACTAAAATAAAAGCGAACCAAGGCGTGCCATAAACCAAAATCCGCGCCGCATCAGCACTATAACGGGATTCAACGATAGTCCCCGCAGCAAGCACAGCCATCACCGTAATTAAGGTTCCGACGGCAAGCTGTAACGAGGCAAAAAATTTGAAAACACGTCGCATCAAGTCTGCGCCGGAAAAAAGACTCGCCCAATTTTTTTTCTGTGGAGATTTCATATTCATTGATTTTGAAGAAGCGATATTCTACCTGCGTCTTCAGGGCGGAACAAGAACTGCATAGCCGTTAACCGCAAATATAATTTTCTGGGAGAAAAGTTGCGGGATCCGTATTCCATCAAAGGATTATCGGACGTTTTTCCTGGAGTCTACCCTGATATCAAAATTGTGAAGCGAAAATTTGGATTTTGTCGCCGAGCCGAGCAAGCCGAGGCGCGCATACTGATCCTTCAGTCTGTAAGCCGAAGATTGCGAAGGCGCAGGCCAAAAGCCGCATTTGCAGCCACAAGTTTGATATCAGGATAGACTCTTAAAATCCGGCTTCGTCGAGAGCGCGATTGACTTGCCTGTCTGCGCGGCGCATTTGGGGATGTTCGCGCGGCACATGTGTATAAGTAATTTTTTTGAACTTTTTTTCAAGTTCCTTTACTTTGAGAAACAAAGGCCTGAGATGCTCGGCCTTGAGACGATATTCTCCCGTGAGCTGTCGGGTGACTAATTCACTATCCATGTGATGAATGACTTCTTGCGCGCCCAAACTTTCCGCGGTTTGCAGGGCTTTGATGACAGCCTGATATTCTGCGACATTATTGGTTGTATCCCCGATCGTTTCTCCGATTTCAAAAAGAGGTCCGCCTTTTTCATCACAAATGAGAATGCCGATCGCGGCCGGTCCCGGGTTACCGCGCGCGCCGCCGTCAGAATAAGAAAAAACTTTTGAGTACATAGTTATCTTTTACTGCAGCGATGTTGCGCCGGTTCCGCCTGAGCAAGGCGATGCTGTGAAAGCTCCGGAGGATGTCGCAGAGGTCCAAATAATCCCGGTCTCATCAACGCAGAAAGAGTTATTTCCGGTAACTCCCACTTGCGACGGTTCGGCAAAAACAGCGTAACGGGTTGAATCCGTATAAACATACGTAAAATCATAGCCGCTTTTTGTTGCCGTTGTTCCGGTTCCCCAAGTCGCATCTAAATAAGCCGGTGATGCCGAAGTAAGCCCGCTAATATCTGCCGGATAAGATGGCGTGGCTTGAGCCGTACGGTAAGATTCCGCGGAACTTGCAAAAGTTTTTAAATTGGCTTTTACAGCTGATTCATTTGCGTTTACACGGCTGCGCAATAATGCCGGCAAGGCCACCGTAACCAAAAGGCCGATAATCGCAACCACAATTAAAATTTCAACAAGAGTAAAGCCTTGTTGCTTTTTGCTCAAAACGCTCATGAATAATTCCTTTATAATAAGGTTCTGATCCTACTTAAAACCTAGCACCTGGCTTAAAAAAGAAGCAAATAAATACACGATTATTTTCGGCAGATTCGCTCGATTTATGAAGCGGATGCTTTTTAAAGTATTTCAAAATCAATGCCCGGAAACAAATCGCAAACGCTAAACGTTAAGAATCCGTTTTTTCAGATTGATTTTTAAGGTGGGATTCCAGCGTTTCCACTTCTTTTTGAAGCGCGCGAATGCGGTTTTTTAATTCGCGCACAGGATCAGGCAAATCACCGTGTTCAAGATCGATCTGATCTACTTTCTTACCGTCCTTGCGTACAATTTCGGCGGGAACACCCACAACCGTGCAGCTATCGGGAACGGGATGAACCACAACCGAACCCGCGCCCACTTTGACGCAGTTTCCGAGACGGATATTACCAAGAACTTTCGCGCCCGCGCCCACAACGACATGATGTCCTAAGGTTGGATGACGTTTGCCACGTTCATTGCCTGTTCCGCCGAGAGTCACGCCCTGATAAAGCGTCGCGTCTTCGCCGATTTCGGAAGTTTCTCCGATCACAACTCCCATGCCGTGATCAATGAATAATCCGGGGGCGATCTTCGCGCCGGGATGAATTTCAACTCCAGTTAAAAATCGGGCAAGCTGTGAAAAAAAGCGCGGAAAAAAAGGAAATTTCCAGCTGTGAAAAACATGCGCGATACGGTAAAGGAAAACAGCGTGGAATCCGGGATAAAGCAAAAGCACTTCCAGCCAGCCGAATGGAGTTTGAGCGGCAGGATCACGTTCAATGCACGCGCGAAAGTCACGCTTCACTTTATAAATAAAATTAGACATGCGGGATTATACCAGACGAAATACAAAAGACCGAAGACGAAAGACAGGCTCCGCTCCGGAGTAAATCCGGAACGGAGCCGCCAAAGAACTTTATGCCGCGGATGCAACCAGACGCTGTGCAGCGATTTCGAGCCACTTCGCCTGCAATACGCCGGGCAAAATACGCAAAGACCGGCCCTGCCGACCAAAAATTCCGGAGAGGTCCCGCGGAATTTCATTCAATATTGCAGCCGTAATTTTTCCCTGAACCGCGGTTCTTAAATTCATTTCAAGTGCCGCAGGAAAAACCGCCGCCATCGGGTAGCCGGTTGTATCCACCATCAAATGCTGAAATTGTGCGCTGACTTTCATTTCTAAGCCGTAAGCAAAAACAGCCGAATCAAGACGCAAATCTAAATTCGCCGTTTGCGCTTGAGCGCCGGTTTCGCGAATTTGATTCGCAATCTCACGCGCCGCTACATCCTCGCTTTGATCCGCAGTGAAAATAACGTGCAGCCGGTTATGAATGCGGTCGCCATAATGCAGTTTCAGACTCTGAATTTTTTTCGCTAATGCCAAAAACTCATCGGCCAAACTTGCGTCATAAGCCATCATGAAGCCGAGATTCATCTGCTCATCCGGATGCGCCGCAACAAAATCATCAAGCCCGGCGATCATCGTGCGAATCATGTTCTTTGTTCCAACAAAATCAAATCTTGCCCGGCTGTCCGCGCTCGCAACAATTACCCCTGGAACATAATGACCGGGGCGTTGAAGTTCCTGTGCCGCAAATAAAACTCCGCGTGCATCTAAATCCAGAACGGCATCTCGAACCTCCGAACGTGCCGGACTCACACGCAAGGTGTGATTTCCACCGTCGTCATAGAGCCAATCCTGAGGCGCAAAAGCTTCTCCGCGATGTGCTGCAACACGCGCTTTCCACTCATAAATCCCGGCTTCGGGAAACTGAATTTGCGCGCGATAAATTAAACGATTTCCATCGCGTGATACAAATTGCATCGGAACCGCACGCAATTCACGCGCCGCCCAATCATCTCCGGGCGCATTTAACGCATGGGTATGCGTCCAAATTTGAACCGTCAAATCCAGCGTCCTTAAAATAAGCGGCGCGGCAATGCGGACTTCAATTTCCGTGTTTTGTCCGGCCTGAATAGACTGTCCTTCGGGTGACTTATTAATCTTAATATCCACGGGCCGCGCCGTTTGAAGAGCCGCCTCAGCAAGCTCTTCTTTGGTCACGAGCCCGGCGGAAAGTAACGCCATAATAAACTGCGCAACGCTCCAAGCCTGAGACGGTGTTCCGCCCGCGCCCTGCCAGAAAACTTTGTTCGGATTCAAAGTTCCATTTTCAAAAATATCCGCCGGCCGACCGCCATCTAATACTTCCGGCAAAGAACCATATGGATTATCAAGCAAATGCTTCCAAAGCGGTGCCAACACTTTTTGAAGCCATATTTGTTTTTGCTCCGCGCTAAGCTCGCGCGTTGCAATAACCGCTTGGACATAATCTCCGATCGGCCAAGGCCAAACTGTTCCCTGATGATAAGCCCGGTCTTTAGGACGATTATCGCCGTTGCGTCTGCCCTGCTCATCCAAATCACTGTAGTTCCCCTGGTAGCCAGGAGCATAAGGCGTTAAGGTTCTCAATCCCTGCGGCGTTAAAAGCTGCTCTTCAACTGCTTTCAAAACAATTTCTTTTTGCTCGCGAGACAATAAATCATCTCCGCGGCTGATCGCAAAAAGAACATTCGGACGAAGCCAAACGCCCATCGGATCTCCGCCGATCACATCGCGCAACGGACTATGTCCTTTGGTGCTTTGCCAATCTTCATTCCAAAATTTAAGAAAGTTTGCTTTCACTAAATCTGCGGCCTGCGTAAAACGCTCTTGATACTTTGAATCTTGCAAACTTGCGGCAAAACGCAGCGAACGATACCAAAGCGCATTGATTTCAACGGCTTTTCCATTACGCGGCGTCACGGGCTGGCCATCGACTACCGCATCCATCCAGGTCGCTTGCGGAGGCGTGATTAAAAGCCCGTCATTTTGATCGCGCTTTACTTCATATTGATGCCCGCCTTTTTCGTAACTGGCTTTTTTGCCGTCCCAATTTCCATACGCGTTTAAAATTTCAAAAATGATCGGCTTCATTTCCTGAATGAATGCCGCAGAATTCGGATTCATCTCCGCGTATTGTCTGAGAGCATCCAAAAACCATAATGCTCCGTCCGCGGTGTTGTATTCAACCGCAGAGCCTGAAGGAATGCGGTTCGGAATCACGCCATTCTTGAGCAAGTTACCAAAGCGCCGAAAAACAGCTTCTGCTTCTTCAAAGCGACCGGACGCCAGCAACAATCCCGGCAAAGAAATAAAAGCGTCACGCCCCCACTCTTCAAAAAAGTGGCGTTCGCTCGCGGCCCAAATTTTAAGTTGCCCATTTTCAATGCGTAAAAACGGATGTGTTGCAAACTCAACAAGAGTCGCGGTGCTTTGCTGATCTGCAAAAGGCTTTCCGACCAACGCATTTTCTAACGCACCGCTCCAGGGCCCAAGATAAGCATCGGCGTTAAATCTCACGCGCTCATTCTCAGCTGTTTCACCGCCGGCCTGCGGCAGGCGATAGGTCCAAAGACTGATCATTCCATGCGGTGAAGAAACCATTTCTTTGACAGGAAGCGTATCTCCGATTTCATGACCCACAACAACCTGCACGAAACCGGCTGTTCGTCCAAGAGGATTCAAAGCGCCTTTTATCTGAAGAACCGTTTCGGAGAAACCCAAAGAAGCGCGCGGGCTATCATGCCCCATCACCGTATTCCAGCCTCCGGTTTGCACGGCAAGCGAGCCGTGATTTTGCCACGCTCCGTCTAAACCGTTAAATGCCTCTGCCACAAGCAAAGCCTGACGATCAGCAAAAACTGCGTTAATACGCTGGGTAAACAAATGCCCTGGCTCACCGCCTCCGTTTAACTTACCGGAAAAATCATAAACAAAATGCGCGGCGTCAAATCTTCCTCCCTTGAAACCCAAATCAAGCCAATGCGCGATCATTTTTTCCGTGTATAAAATCAACGCGTCGCGGGAATCCTGCCAATTCGGCACAGCCAAACTGCGCCAACGCTCAGCGACCCATTGGTCAATAACCCCGGGATAAACTTTGGGATTTCGCACATCTTTGAAATAATCAGGATGCGCAAAAACAGTGGCACTGTTTTTCGCCACAAAACCGGGCATGTCAAACATCACATGTCCGCCCAAAGCATCAATGTCAGAAAGCATCTTTGCTAATTGCCCGTGCGCGATCCACTGGCGGAATTTAATTTCTTCTACAAGCTCGGCAAACCCTTGATTTTTCCGTGCTGATTCAATTTCGGCATCGGACCAAACTTTCATCGTTCCATCAGAGCTATCGAGGTAGGGCTTACCCAAAATGGCATGAATCGCCCAAAAATCGGCATAATCATCAAGTTCGCTTTGATTTTTTCTTTTAAACGCTTCAAAGTCCGCTTTCGCATCCGCGGCGCCCTGCTCTTTAAAATACTGGTAAGCGGCATGTGAAAGCGCCCGTTGCTTCGCGCGAATTTTTTCATACTCAACCTGCGCAGTTTCGCGTGAAGGTGCCTGATAATGAGAAAGCGCCGTTAAATTAGCTTCGGGAAATGCGGCTTCCCAATCAATGTAATCTTCATTCGCGGCAAACCCTGATACAGGCTCATAAGGACTTTGTCCAGCTGTCATCATATGCGGCAAAAGTTGAACAATTCGTTTTCCCTGAGGCAATAAAGTCTGTTTAAAATAAACAGCCATGTCTGTGT
>CAZSVD010000247.1:0-2778 GCA_964610145.1 uncultured bacterium
AATATTCCGTTCCGCTTAAACGCCCCTGACGCAAAAAGAAATCGGCGACCGATTTGCGCGCGTCCTTATCACTGACGAATTTGAAATATTCGGTGGCAAGCTCACCCTGCGCACCTTCGATGTTCACCAAATCTAAATTATGCTTTTGTGAAAAATAAGTCAGAAGACGCGCAATGTTCTTCTGAGCATCTTCGTTGATGTGCGCATCCTGGATATGAACAACAAATTGATCTGAAGTCCCCTGATATCGTGACTTGATGGTTCCAAATTCAGAAGGAAAATCAGCCAGCAAATCAAGTTTGCTAACGGAAGGTGCAGCAACCACAGGAACCGGATTCTGCTTCTGAACTAATCCCTGAACCGTGTCAGCTTGCAGAACACTGGTGAAAGTAAAAATAATGGACAGCACAAAGGAACATCCCTTGAGCGCTTTACGAAAGAAACTATTCTGTTCGTACATTATTTATCTCGCCTCGCTTAATTAAGAAAATCTTTTTTAAAACGTTTTGTAAGTCCGAGAATATTAATAAATTTAAATTTTTTTTCAATCACAAAAGTAAATATACTGAATGAATTTTGAGAAGTCAAATATTTGGATATTTTTTTACAGATGTAAGTTATTCAAAACAATGGACTTACGACTTCATATGAAAATTGTTTAACTTTTTTTGAGTATTTGATTGATTTTGCTATATTTTTTAGTCAAAAACATCAAAAAGAATGTATTAGTTTTTCGTACGAGAGGATGAATTTAGCGGATTAAATTCTGCAGGTCCTTAAAAACAGAAAGCTGATCTGACTCATTAAAAATTTCATGATAAAAGTTTTTATAAATATTTAAGGTCTTAGCAGGCGCAGAAATTTTCTGATAAACCTGTTCTGCGGTTTTTGTCCGCACAAGCTTATCATCCCCCGCCAAAAGAAAATGCAACGGCGCATCAAATGAAATCTCAGATAATTTCTGAATTGATTTTCCGGTGAGAACCATTTCATTTAAAAGTTGCGCTGTCATTTTGCGCATAATCCAGGGATCATTTTTATAGGAAAGCATTTCAAATTCACAATGAGATAAATTTTTGTAATAAACCGGATGATGATACAAAAACTTTGGATTTATCTTTGAAATTATTTGGTTCATGAAAAGAGCAAAGGACGGAACGGCCACCTGAAAACAAGGGGCTGAAAAAATGAATCGATCGGCTTGAATTTCGTAATCCACTCTCAATTTCATCAGAGTCAAACCGCCAAGACTGTGCCCCAACAAAATCCGTTCTCCCGCAACAGGAAAATCTGAGTTTAAAAAATCTAAAAAATCCAGTGCGTCTTTCTCAAAACGGGAAAATGATTCTACATAGACAGGCTCTCCCTCGGATTGACCCATTCCACGCATATCGTAAATGGCAATTTGAGTATCAGGAAAATAAAACGAAAACTTCTCATAGCGATGAGCATGTTCACCAAAACCATGAAAAATAACCATCGAACGCCGCGCGAAGCGAGGGCGGTAAATTCGGTAAAACAAACGAAGGCCATCAGATGATTTAAAATAACCTTCCTGCCAATGCGAAACAATCGACGAGTTTGTGGTGTCGCTCAAAAGATCCCCCAAGTCGGCGCGCAGGCTACGCTTGTAACAAAAATTACTCCGTGTGTGCCACGCCTTGCTGATATAAGGCGTCAATATTCACCGCATACTTATCCATAACAAAACGACGCTTCACCTTCAGAGTTGGAGTTAACTCTCCGCCTTGAACAGAAAAATCTTGTGACACAATCGCTACCGCTTTAATCGATTCAAAACGCGCAAGCTCGGTCGTTTGCTGATGAACTCGACTTAGTACGCATTCACGAAATCGAGAATTCTGAATCAAGTCCTCATAGGTTATTCCTGTTAAATTCAGCTTTGCAGCCTCTTCCATTGCGATTGTTCGATTCAAAACCAATAATGCAACGATGTAAGGTTTTTTATCTCCCAGGGCAACAACTTGGGAAAAGAGCGGGTCACGCATCACGAGAGCTTCTAATTTCTGAGGAGCTACTTTTTTACCGCCAGCAGTCACGATCAAATCTTTCTTTCGATCCGTGATCCGCAAATATCCCTCCGCGTCAAACTCACCGATATCACCTGTATGAAACCAACCATCCTGAAGCACTTCCGCTGTTGCGGCAGGATTATTCCAATATCCTTTCATCACGCAGGGACCGGAAGTTAAGATTTCTCCGTCATCTGCAATTTTAGCATTCACGTTGGGCAAAACTTTTCCAACCGTTCCAAAGCGGTGCTCTTCCACCGTATTTACCGCAATGACCGGAGATGTTTCCGTGAGACCATACCCTTCCAAAATTAAAATTCCGGCTAAGTTGAAAAACTCGGCCAATTCTTTCGATAACGGAGCCCCACCTGAAATAAAAAAACGGATCTGTCCACCAACCCCCTGCCGTATTTTGCTGAAAACAATTTTATCGAAAGCCAAATCGAGGAAAGTTAAATAAAAAGGCACGGACTGCCCAATGTCTTCAAGATTACGTATTTGCCGGCGGACAGAAAAAGCACTGCTAAAAAGCTTTTGGGCAACTGCTCCCCCCTTTTGCAGCTTTGCTTGGATTACCGAGTAAACCTTTTCATAAAATCGAGGCACAGCCGCCGCGACAGTCGGACGGACATGCTTAATATCTTCGGCGACCGTTTGCATACTTTCGGCATAAACAATCCGTGCTCCGGAAAATGCCATAAAATAATAACCGGCCAATCGCTCAAAAACATGGTACAAGGGCAGA
>CAZSVD010000248.1:0-3587 GCA_964610145.1 uncultured bacterium
GCCCTCCGCGCCCGCCATCACCGCCGGTAGGAACAATTTTCCTGTCCGTGCGCGCCTGATAGCTTTCGCAACCCTTGCCACCATCACCGGCTTGTACTAAAACGTGGACAAAATTTAGCATTGAATATTTTCCTTAAAAAAATCGTTTTGGCTCAAGAAACAGAAAGGGCTAAAAAGTTTGAGCCGTCGGCTCCACTTTTTAGCCCTTAAAAGACTAGAAAAATCAGGCTGGAATGATATTAATATGAACTGTGCGATTTTTTTGAAACTCCACCACACCGTCACGCTTAGCAAACAAAGTATCATCGCCGCCGATACCGACGTTGCGACCGGGACGAAACTTGGTTCCGCGTTGACGAAGAATAATACTGCCCGCCTTAATTTTTTGGCTGCCGTAAACCTTAACGCCAAGGTTCTTTGGATTTGAATCCCGTCCGTTCTGTGTACTACCCTGACCTACCTTATGTGCCATGTCCTACCTGTCCTACTTGACTTTGATTTCTTTGATAAGCAATTCCGCGTACTTTTGGCGATGTCCGACCTTTCGCTTATAGTCCTTGCGGCGCTTGAATTTAAAATTGATTACTTTTTTGGCCTTTACTTCACCCAAATACTCACAAACCACCTTGGCTCCGGCGATCACCGGGGTACCAATCTTTGTTCCCTTATCATCGGAATAGAAAAGCACTCTTTCAAGTTCAACTTTTTTATCTTTGATTTCACCCAATGTTTCGACCTGGATTGTCTGATTAGCTTCAACCCAATACTGCTTCGAACCTGACTCTATAATTGCGTAAGTGCTCATGTCTATCTCCTAAAAAATGAGTCGAAATTGTATGAGCTAACCCTAGTCCTGTCAAGGGTATTTTGGCACTTTATTAAAGGCTTAAATACCCCCCGAAAAGCCTATTTTTCGGTGTTTTAGGACAGGAAATCGCTTCCTGTAGCCGCGGAGGTATTTCAGATCAAGATCTGCCATTAAAACCTCTGATTTTGAATATCCGGCGCGCTCCATGATTTGTCCCTTAGGATCAATAATCATACTGTTTCCATAACTCATAATCCCTGTCACGGGATGCCTGCCCCATTGCCCCGCGGCAACCACATAACACTGATTTTCAATGGCACGGGCCCGCAAAAGCACTTCCCAGGCTGTTTTTCCGGTCTCAGCTGTAAAGTTCGCGGGAACAAAAAAAATCTCAGCTCCCCTTCCGGCAAGTATCCGGAAATACTCCGGAAAACGCAAATCATAGCAAATGCCGACTCCCGACAAAACTCCTTGCGACTTAAAAAATCCGGGCTGCTTTCCCGCATGAACAGAACGTGATTCCTGAACACGAACATTCGGCAGGTTAACGTCAAAAAGATGCATTTTACGGTAATCCAAAATTTGTTTCCCTTGGCCGGAAATAACAAAACAAGTGTTCGCGGTTTTCCGGGACTTCACGCGCGGCAATGCCTCGGGAACGCTGCCAGCAACAATCGTCAGCTGATTTTTCTTTGAAATCTTTTTAAGCTCATTCAAAACAAACGGCACGATATCGGCGGCCATTCGGGAAGTTTCTGACTCTGTGGTTCGCGCGAGAAAATTTTCGGGCAACAAAGCGATGTGTGCGCCGGCTTGCGCCGCTTTAAGAAGCTGCCTTTGGGTTTGCAGCCAATTTTTCTTCCAATCTTTACCGGCATTCAGCTGAATACAGGCGACTCGCAATGTGGTACTTGCCTCATCCTGCCGCGGCAGTGTCGTTCAAAGTCCAATCAAAAGGCACATACTCTATTTGAAACTTTGCCTCTTTGAGAAAACGTAATTCATCAATGTTTTTAGTGTAACGAATCAAAAAGTTAACCACGGCTGTTTTAGAACGAGTCAAACGGCCTCTTCTTTCGGGGCGGCCGAAGTTTTTAATAAAATCAGGCGCATACCACTCAAAAACACGCGACAGAAATAACTTGCCTGACGGGATGTCAACCCGAACCATCTCTTTGCGCGCAACTTCTCTGCGCGCGCATTTGTAAAGCTGCCCCATCACACGCAACCCGGTAAATGCTTCACGCGGAAAAAGAGGGCCTTGTCTGGATGCCATCGCTAATGCGAGATGCACTTTCTCATCTTCGTAAAGAGTAATCAGCTTTTCATTTCGAATTTGAGAAAGACTTAAACGCTCTTGATTATCGAGAGCTTTGAGTCCCACCGCTAAAAACTGACGTTCCCAAAAATCAGGAATGGATTCGGTTGTTTTTAGCGGGTAGTTTTCAAGAACAAGTTCGATTAATCCGGCATGATAAACATTCAGCCAAAAAGCCATGGCCTCGGGCTTGGGTCCCGACTGGATAGACTTGAGATCCACACTTTTGATTTGATTCAAATAAAGATCTAAGTCCGCGTGGTTGTTTTTGGCCGCTGCGTAGTTAATATTTCCGGAAGCGTCGACATAGGCCTTTAAAAAACGATCTAAAGCCGAGTGATCAAACGCCTGCGCAAACAAAGCGGGAGCATGAGCCGAAAATAAAAAAAGAAAAAAGGCTACGCGGAAGAATTTTTTTCGGAACAGGTTACGCACTAGAAACGGATTCCGTACTTTTTCAGAAAAACCTGATCTTCCGTGTTGATTTCATATTTCAAATCTTCCGGGCGGCCTTCGTCTTCGCGGTCCAAAATTTCGTCGAACTCATCGAAAGCTTCATCGGTTACCGGAAAGAAGTTGAAAATAAAAACGTTTGAGTTCCCTTTTGGAAACTTAAAAGACTGAGAATCAGGGTTTTTTGAAATTTGAGGATGATTCGAAATAATCTTTTGAAGCAAAGCCATAAGCTCATTCATATACTGGTCAAATTCTCTCTCTGAACCCATACAATAAACTCCTTAAATGTGTTCGAGAATGGAAAATCAAACAACCAAAGCAGCTTCTAACTTTTCCTTGTCAGGCAGCTGAAAACCATAATAAAGAATTTTCCCGCCTTTGGCAAGAAGCAGAACGGACGGAAGCACCGTCACTTCAAAAAGATTGGCAATGCTTCCGTCCGGATCAAGCAAAACCGGAAAATTCAGCTTTTTTTGAGTTAAGTATTTTTGAACTTCAGGGGCTTCTTCCTGGGCATTGACCGAAACAACTGAGATTTTTCCTTTGTAATCAGCCTCAAGCTGATTTAAAAGCGGAAGTTCTTCCTGGCATGAAGGACACCACGTTGCCCAAAACACAAGCAAAACGGGCTGATTGCGGTTTTCCTGCCTAAGGCGAAATCGGGGATGATCCTTAGGATAAAAAACATCCGCCTTGAAATCAGGGGCCTTTTTAAATCCATCAGCGCTTGAGGAATCCCTGCCGGAACAACCCGCAAACAGGCAAAGACTTAAAACAAGAATACTCGCGGCAAGCTTATTCAATGTAGAAAAAATTTTTTCCAAAAAATCAATGCTCAAGATAAGCTTGAGCGGCAAGTGCGGCCTCGCAACCTTCGCCGCATGCCGCGACCAACTGTTTCACGGCACCCTGACGAATTTCCCCCGCGGCAAAAATCCCCTCAACCGAAGTCGCCAAAGAATCTTTTGCAAGCACATATCCATGCTCATTTAAATCAACAACTCC
>CAZSVD010000249.1:0-11367 GCA_964610145.1 uncultured bacterium
CTGCTAAAGAAAAATTAGCGGAAAGAATTGCTTCCGTGAAAATAGCAATCGAAGCCAAGCTGGTAGCTTTAAAAGAATATATTGTTACCGATACGACTGATCCGAATACGGTGATTGATAAATGGAAAGAAATTGGCGCGGCTATTCCTGTGGAGTTAGCGAGTCATCCCGAAATTTCAAAGCTCGCGGATGATGCTTTGGCTTTAAAAGACGGCAAGCTCGCAGAAATTGAAGAGAAAAAAGCTGCCGCTCGCATCAAGTCAGAACAAATGGTGGGCGACGCGCAGGCGCTTACAGCTGAAATTCTGGCATTAGGGCAGCTTATGATTCAGCTTGCGACGATTCATGCGGCGTCTGCAACCGCGCGAGCTGATTTTGAAGTTAAAAAAGGCGAGATCGAGCGGCGTATTGCAGCTGCAAAAGCGCAATTTACTGCCGCAGCCGCACAAACTATGCTTGATGGTCAGACATCCATGCTTCAAATGCAGGCTACTGCAAAGGAAGCTGAAATCGCGGCAGCAGAAAAAACACATCAGGATCAATTAAAAGCAGAGGCTCTCGAGACTGCGCGCAGTCATTTGCAGCATCGCATTCACGGCTTTAGCGATAGCGTTTTTGAAGGGGAAGCCGGAATCACCAAAGAAGCAGAAGCGATTGAAAAAGAAGTTAATTTAGCGTTAGAAGGTGAAGAGCTTGCCGCCCAACGCGACAAGTTTTTAGCAGAGCTGAAACAAATCAAAGAAACTCTCATTAAGCGCGTTAATGGAAAAAGTGAAGCAGAAAAGGCAGTGAAGGCGTTTGAAGATTTTGATGTGACCGTTGAAGGTCTTACCCCGAGAAAAATTGATGATGCCATGCTGGATTTGCTGCGGCTTCTTGATAAAGTTTCCGAAGATAAGAAACTTTTCGATCCGGGTAATTGGGTTACTCGTGCCCGTCAGGCCGCGGCTTCTGCGAAAGATCGGTTGACTGATTATTTGAATGGAAAGCAGAGACTTCTGATTGAGCGCGCACTTGGTTTTAATGTTTCTTTTCACGAGACAGCTTTGGCGAACGAGGGCCGCAATAAACCAAGACTTAAAAGTTATTTAGCTTCAATCCGCGAAACCTTGGCTTTGGAAAAACAAATTGATATGCGTGCCGGAGCAGGTGCAGCCCAGGCGGAAAGACTGCGCATGGTGTTTGGACAATTGAAAGATCTCGAAACACGTTACGCGACGTTTCTTGATGAAACAGCGGAGGCTTCAGCTCCGTCTAAGGCAGACGCTACTTCAGACAAAATGCCTGAGCGTAAGCGTGAACCGCAGGAAGGTGAAATGCTCATTCATCTTCAGGACCAGCCCAAAGTTTTTACATTGCCTGAAGGTCCTGAAATCGAGATATGGTTAACGGACGATAGCCGGGCAGATCAAGAACGTTATGGGATTAATTTAGAAGTTCCGTCTTCGGTAGTTTTAGTTCGTGAATCAAAATGGCTGGCTTATGTGAAAGATTTAGCAAACGGACAAAACGGACTTGATTGGGTTGAGGAAAATGACGGAAAAACTTATGGGGATAAGCAGCATTTTTATCGCGGGTTTCATCCGATGGAACGTTTGTATTTTGTTGACCGCAGTCAGGGCGCGCCTCAGGTTTATTTATTAGAACCATTGGAGCTTCATAGCCGACCCAAAAACAAGAATGTTTTTGCGGCTTACCGGAGCTATAAATTGAATCTCAATAATCCGACTCAGGCACGCCAACATGAAGCAACGTTGCGCAAAGGACAAACTTTAATTTTGAACGGTGTTCTTCCCCGTCCGGGCAATGATCTTGGTCGCCATCAAACCGCGATTAAAGTTTTAGAGTTTGGCCAAGATCGAGAGGCAAAGATTGCCATTTTTGACGAACATAGCAGTGATTCTGATGAATCAACCAACAAAATCTGGATAAAAGAAGGCGTTATTTTCGAAGTGAATGACAAAGTGCTTCCGCGAATTTATGAAGTAAAGGTTACGACTTTGAATGCGGAGCAGGCGGTTGTTGGTTTTCAAATCGTAAATGTTAAAGAAAAGAAAAAATCAGAGCAGGCACAGCCGGCAAGTGGGGCATCGCCGTCTGCGGCTTCGGTATCTTCGGAAACAGAGTCTGCGTCTCAGCCCGCAGGTTCACAAACTTTGGCATTTGATGAAATCGTAACGAAGCTTGGCGATCTATTTGAGCTGGCTGAACAGCAGCTTAATGAAGCGCAAAAGATCGATGATGAAGTCTATTTGCAATTAGAACAAAAAATGAGGGTTTTGCGCGGCATCGAAAGGTGAAGCAAAAAAATAAAAATCTGAGAAGCCGGATTGAAATGCTTTGGCTGTGGTTGGATGTTTTACAGGCGTGGGGAGAAACGGCTGAAAAGGCTGAAGAACATTTTGTTGAGCGTTATGTCGCCTATCGCCAGTTCATGGCCGAGCAAAGCCAAAACGCGAGCATTTTAGACTTGGCTTCATACGGCCAGCTGCCGAATGAAATGCGGTTGTGGGCGGATAATACGATGACTAATTTCGCCAAATCAAAATTAGATATTAATAAACCGAAGCAGCTGTTTTTTATTCCTTTTGCTCGGGTTGCGGCAAGACGCTCCGAGGTAAGGTCCGTAGAAGTTGAAAAACTTTTACCCGCAGGTTTTGAACACCGTGATTTTTGGTTGAATGAAATGCACGCGCTTGAAGCGGCGAATGCACCGATAGCGATTGAACGTAATGCAATTGAGTTTCCAAACGGAGATACAAAAATTAAACGTTCACCGGGATATTCCGTGACGGTGTTTTTAAATAAAAGTGAAGCCGGACATGATGAAGTTATTCGCGAGATTGGTGCGATTCAGTCGCGAATTCAAAGTTTGTTTCCTGAGCAAACCCTACTCGTGCCCGCGGAAGGATTGCATGTCACAATCAAAGGCATTAAACATGGAATTCAGGAAGAATTGAGCGAGCCTTTAATGCAAACTTATGCCGAGACATTGCGTCGCCAGCATTCAGCTAAAAATGCGGCGCGAGGGAAATTGGTCGGTCCGGTTTGGCATCGCAGCCTCGGCGTTGTGATGATTTTTGTTCCGTCGGGCGAAGATATTCTTTCAGCGGTCAAAGCTGAAACGGAAGCGGATTTAAATTTGAGCCGCGAAGCCCGGCCGTTTCACATGACTTTGGCGTATTTGCCGCAAAGCAAGCTTTTACCCGAACAAATTCGCCAGGTTCAGGAGAAGATCAATTCGATTCCGCTTCAAGCGATTCCGGTGGAATTTAAAACAGCCGAAGTGAATGGCTATGAAGATGTTGCGTTTACAAAGGTTTTACGCGATCAGAAAACGCATATTCCGCTCGCGCGTTCCGAAGTTCGTTTTGAGCATGATGCAATTAGGTATGGAAAGAAATTAGATAATATTGTTACGCAGATATCTAATAATTTGGTTGCGGAAGTGTACGAATTTAACGGAGTAGATTATCTGTTGGTGAAGGCGGCCAATCCCAGAGAAAGTACTAAAGGTCGCTTAAGCTTTCAGTTTAAAGAACTTCATTCAAAAACAGAATCTTTCTATATCTTACGTGATCGCTTCCCTGCTTTTGAAGCTTTAAATAAAGGAGAGCCTTTTCCATCTGAAAATGATCCAACTTATATTAGGGCGCAGGGCGAAATGAAAAATTTAGTTATCGATTTAAAGCCCGGACAGATACATTTTTTTGAAATTACGCCTTCAAGTTCGGAAATTGTAAGTGCTTTTCATCAGGTCCTCGGGCTCAAGGCCACAGAGTATACGGCTCTAGGTGCTTTTAACGGGATACGCTTAAATAAGGAGTCGAGAGTCCTAAGAATGAGCGAAGACGGACATTTGATTGAGATGCCAGTAACCCAGGGCGATGCCCCGTTTAATCTAGTTGATGAGCCTACGGGATTGAGATTTTATACGGGGTCGCAGATTGCCGATTTATTTAAATCTAATCCGAATTATGCTGGCGAATGGCAGATTTACAATCCTCGTGGCGGAAAACTGCGTGTACGTGTTACGTTCGAAGGCAAGTCAGAAGTATTAGAGGTTGCTGAGCGCGGAGCTATTTTAATTAAGGATTTGGCGCCTGGTGTAAAAATAGAATGGGAGGATTTTACCGGAGCAGAGTTTGTTGTGGTTGCTGATCGTGATCCGGCCTGGTTCAAGCCGATTACGCATCCTGATTTTGACCAAATGCGCAGCCAAATTGTCAAAGAAAACAGCGGAATCCGTTCCAGTGATTGGATGCAGAATTTGGGCGTGATAGGAATCGGGCTGTCTCGAAAACAAAATTTTAAAGTTGATGCTCTTGAAAACCGCGTAGCTACTCCATGGGCAATTCATGCTTTTACTGAGTTTCATATTCGGTCCAGAGAGACCTTTGCTACCAGCGGGGGATCTTTGATTCAGGAGACGGGCCGGGGACAAAGTGTGACTGCAACCAAAGATTATTCGACTATGTATTTTCCCAAAGAACAAATTCATTCCCATAAGTCGGATCTTCCGGGGGCAAAAGCGATGGAGCTTTATTATGTTGCCGAAGGTGCGGTTGGATTTTATGTGAATGTAAATGGGCATGAGTCTTTCCTTAAATTAAAAGCGGGGGATGTTTTAATTATTGATCCGCATGTGATCCACGGCATTATGTATGTAAATCTTCCCTACGCACATGTGGCAGTGCAGGCTCCCAGCGTTTGGGCAATGGCTCTTTTGGGTTTCATGTTCAAGCAGTTTTTAGGAACCACTGAAGATTGGATTAAATCAAATCCTCAGAAAGCGGCTCAAATGGTTTATTTGATGCAAAGCGCCCCTTCAGGCAATTATGCGATGGGAGATAATTTTGGAACTGAGCGCGGCGGCAAAGGATTAGAACGGCAGAAGCGCGCGTTTGATGAATTAAAAAATTTGTTTGAAAAGGAATTTAGAACGGATGTTAATCTGGCAAATCCTCCCAAAGCATTAAGGTCTTTCTTTGAAAATTTGGCAGTGAAACCTAAGGCTGAAATCGAAGAAGTCTATGGTACCGCGCGTATTCAGGCACTTATGACTATGGTTTTACTTTTAGCACCCTCTGTATTTGAAAAAACCGAAAATTGGGATCCCGATTTTTCAATTTTTCTAAAAGGTTTTAAACAAAGCGGGAGACAGGATCTTTTTAATGCCGGAAATTTGACTAAAACGAATACAAAAAGTTCTTTCGCCAAAGTTTTTACGCTGACACACGGAGATCAAAAGCTGGTAATCCCATTTTTCTTCGGCTTATTTGCGGACCCACAGCATGCCGAATATGTTATTCGCAATAAGATTTGGACAGGACGCATTGATTTGCCTCTAGGCTTAAAAGCAGGTAAGAAATATACGCTCACGGATCTTTTGGCGATTACAAAGGGTGGTAAGCCGGCAGTTTACGGCGATCAATTTATAGCGAGCGATCTTCAAAAGGGACGTGAATTTGGAATTCCGGTGTTACAGGGAGAAGATAAAGACGCTGAGCAGCCCACGCTTTATCCTTACGCTTTTTTTCAAATTTTAGAAATTAAGGAAACCTCCGCTCGTTCGGAAGTTCGGGTCGGCGTGGATATGACACCGGCAGAGCGGCTTGTAACGATGAATTTTGCCGCGGGATTTTTTCCTCTGGGAGTCACTCTTGCTTTACGCATGGCCGGACCTGAAGCAGTGACACGGGCAATCGCGAGTGTTATTCCGCAAGATGAACAAAATAGAAATAGCTTGGCCGCGCAACGTATGCTTGGGCTTACGGTTGGGCCGCAAGACGCATTTGTTTTGGGTAAAGATCTTGCGATTCAACATAGATTTCTCGCGGCTGTGAAAAAAGTATTTCCCGGAACCGCTTTTGCTGTTATCGCCGATGGAAGCGAAAAAGAGGAAATTGAAGATTGGATTCAGGAACAGGGCTTGGCTGATGTGCTTGTGGTTGCTGAGTCCGCGCAGCGTGCGCGCGCTGAACTTCAAAAAAGAAATCCGAAAGCGGTCATTCGCGGATTAGCGCTTGCAGCGAGCACCGAGGCCGATGAGCTTGGACGTGAATTACCGATGGTTACATTTACTTCGGGTCAGTTGGATCGAATGATGAGCTTTGCCGTTGAGGCTGCGCGGTTGGTTGAGTTTTCCAAGGCTTTTGCTACCGCGGCTTAATCTTTGGCTTTGTTCATAGCCACATACCTTATATAATCTGCCGCATGTCACAAACAGACGTTAAAAATATTCGTTTTGGTCACAGTCCCGATCCCGATGACGCGTTCATGTTTTACGCTTTTGCGTATGAAACCATTCCCATGCGCGGATTTAAAGTGACGCATGTTATCGAAGATATCGAGTCGCTGAATCAGCGCGCGCTAAAAAATGCTGAGCTTGAAGTGACCGCGGTTTCTTGCCACGCCTACGCTTATCTTGCCGACAAATACGCGGTGATGCGTTCCGGCGCGAGCATTGGTGAGAAATACGGACCGATTCTTGTCGCGGCTAATTCTTCGTCATCCATGCATGATATTCGCGGAAAAAAAATCGCAATCCCGGGCAAGCTCACCACAGCTTATTTAGCGCTTCAAATTTACGAAAAAAATTTCACCCCGGTTTTCATTCCTTTTGACAAGATTATGGATGCGGTCAAAACAGGTGAAGTCGATTTAGGGCTCGTGATTCACGAGGGGCAGTTGACGCATAAAACACACGGGCTGCATAAAGTTTTGGATTTGGGAGAGTGGTGGCATGCGAAAACGGGCTTGCCTTTACCGCTTGGAGTGGATGTCATTCGCAAAGATTTAGGGACGGAGACGATGCATTCCTTCGCGCAATTATTTAAAGAAAGTATTCAGCATTCCTTGCAAAATCGGAAGCCCGCGCTCGAGTACGCGATTCAATATGGCCGCGGTCTTTCGGAAGATTTGAATGATCGCTTTGTCGGTATGTATGTGAATGACCGCACCGTTGAAATCGGCAAAGACGGCGAGGCCGGGTTTCGCCGTTTGCTCGATGAAGGGTATAAAAGCGGGATTATTCCAAAGCCCATCACCATCGAATTTGTCGGCTAGCAAAGCCCGGAAAAGCTTTGTCTGCTGCGTTGTGAACAGCGCTTCCTTGTGCGGCGTATTGCCGCATACGCCTCCGCGGTCGCTTGTTCACGTCTTGCATCCAAAGCTTTTGCAGGCTTTGCCTTTAAAGAATCTTTGTGGTTAGCCGTTACTCCCTAAGACCGCTAGTCATCATTAATAAGGGGATTATCATGAAAACTAAAACCGCTTTTTTTGCTCTTTCTATTTTATTGGCATCCAATTTAGCTTTTGCGAGCACTCCCGGGCATAAGTTTATTCGCGGGTTGGAAGGGATTGTTACATCACCCGTAGAATATATTAATCAGTATCAGTTAGCGCACTCCAAGCAAGGCTTGGTTCCAAGCGTCGGAATCGGCGTAATTGGCGGTACAGCAGTGATGATTAAACGATTAATTAACGGTGTTTATGATGTGGTTAGTTTTCCGATCAAAAATCCGCGCGATTACGGTCTTTTGCTTGATGACCCTTCCGAAACCGCGATTCAGGCATACAAGGCCAACCAAAATACCGAATCAGCTATTTTATAAGCAAGGCGACTTGGCGATTAACGGAGCCTGAGGTTAAATTTCTAAAAACCTGGGGAACTTTGTCAAGTTTCTGCAGCCGGTTTTTGTAACCACGACAACGTCTTCTAAGCGCACACCGCCCAAGCCTTCATAATAAAGTCCGGGTTCTACGGTGACGACATGTCCCGGTTTTAAAATATCGTTCGCACGTCCGACGCGCGGTTGTTCGTGCACATCAAGTCCAAGACCATGGCCCGTGCCGTGAAAAAATCCCTGCATACGGCCGTTGATGTTTCCTGTTTTAAATCCGAGACGTTCAAAGTTTTTTTGAATGGCTCCGTGCACGGTGCTGGCATCGACGCCGGGCTTAATCATTTTAAAACCGATTTCCTGTCCTTCGTGCACGGCCGCGTACATCGCTTTTAACTTCGCGGAAGCTTTGCCTTTTACTAAAGTGCGCGAAAAATCGGCGTGATAACGTGATTTCATGTGACGGGGAAAAATATCAAAAATAATAGATTGATGCGGTTCAATCGGCCCTGAGCCTTCATCATGCGGATCCACGGCATGTTTGCCGCAGGCGATGATGGCGCGCGGTCCGACGCAATCGAGTTCCAAAAGCCGGGCATTCAAACGCGAGCGCAAATTTTCACTCGTGACCATTTGTGAGCCCGCATAAACACGGCGACCGCGAATTTTTGTTTTTTTAAGAAACGCGACTAATTCACCGAAAGCAATTTCAACGTGACGAATGGCTGTCTCAACCGCTTTGACTTCTTGCGGAGTTTTAATCGTACGCTCTTCAAAGAACGGATCATTTTTGACAGAAATTTTTAAGCCGTGCTTTCGGAGCGAATCCGCGTAATAGAGCGGAAAATTTTCAGGAGCTGAAAACACGGAGGCTTTTTTGGATTGGGCAAACCAGTGAATCAATTCAATATAACCGGGACGGCGGTTTTTTTTCTTTGAGAAAATTTTGGCCAAGTCAGAAATCGATACGACTTCATCCACCGCGGCTTCTTTGCGGGCACGGTCCACTTCGAGATCGCTCATGAGAGCGTAGCTTTTGCCCCGGATACGGAAATAAACAAAATCATCAGGCACAAGGAAGTGGGTCGCGTAATACATGTTTGCGTCTTGTTCGCTTGAAGCCACCATGATCAAATCAGATTTATTTTTAGACATAAGCTCCTTTTGAGTATCCAGTTTATACGCGCGTATTCTAACCGAGGGAAGGTTACTTTGTAAGTGCCTAGAAATAGCAAAGTTAATGATGTGGGTTTGGGCGCGGACAAGGATCTTCCCTTTTCTCAAACAAAGCCATCTGCGCGGCGAACTCGAAAATGGAAAATCCTTGTCCGAACCATCATTGCTGAGCAGGGAAGGGCTGGAAGCGGAGAAACAATTTGATCCCGACAAACTTTACCGAAATTTCATATTTATGTTCCGGCCGTCTTTTAGCGCAATTCAACCAAGTTTCACGAGCAGGCATTTTTCTGTCCCTGCTAAGCCGAGACAGAAAAAGATGTAAAAGAAAACTTCATTGGTGATGTGGAATTGTTTTGTAAGAGTGATGGTATGGAGGCTTCGAGTAAGCAGTGCGGGCAGCATGTTGTTTTTCCTTTTTTAAGCCTTTTTTTACACTAGCGCGGAGATTTTGGGGCCATTATCCATCCGCGAGTTCGCCGCCGTCGGACGGCGTTGTCTGAGCGGGGGATGATGGCCTTAAAATTTAAACAGAGTTTGGGCTTGCAATAGTCTGTTTTGCGGTTAGAATAGCGCTTCAAATTAATTCGATCATTTAACTATTCGAACATTGAACAAAACATGAAAGAGAAAGAAGCGTTTATCCGTCACTTCCGCGAAGTGCAGCCCAAATTTTCCCGGCTGTGTGCGCGTGAGCTTGTCCGTTCAGGGCTGACGATGCCGCATACGCTTTGCTGAATTTGTTGACGACGGGACCGGTTCCGATGAAAGACCTGAGTGATCGCATGCATATTTCAAAACCGGCAGTGACGAATTTGGTGGATCGGCTGGAAAAGCATGATTTTCTCCGCCGCGTTGAAGATAAAAATGACCGCCGCGTGACGATGATCGAGCTGCGCGGCAAGGGACAGAAATTAACCCGTGAAATGCAATCCACGGTTTTAGGGTTTTTGCTGCATACACTAGGGCAATTCAGTTCTTCCGAACGGCTCACGATTACGCGCTTTTATGAAATGCTTTCAAAGAATTTTGATCAAAATTTGAAATCACATTTAAAGTCATCCCGGCGCAAAGGCAAGCTTGCCGCATGGGGATTGGTGTTTTTTCTTGTTTTTGGTTCCGCGCATGCTTTCGCGATGGCGAAGCGTCCCACTGCACCCGCGCGGGAACCCGTCACGATGCTCAATGAGATATCTTCAAAAAAGCTGAACTTTGAAAATTTTATCCGTCTTGCTTTGGCGCGCAGTGAACAAATCAAGCAAAGCCACGAAGAAATTTCAATCGCGCGCGCGCGTACTTTTCAGGCTGTGGGCGAGGCTATCGGTGACGGTGATTTTGTTATCACGCATAATTTTCAGGAGAAGCAGGCTGAAACATCTTCGAGCAGCTCCGGAGTCGAGAGCACTTCCAATGCCGCGCACAGGCGCACGCGTTATTTTGCGTTCAGCCAGCCGCTTTTTCAGGGTTTTAAATCCTTGGGCGCGGTGATGGGTTCGGGAAGTTATAAAAATCAACGCAAAGAAGAATATGAAGCAACCAAAGAGAAAATTTTTATCGAAGCGGCCGAAGCTTATTATGCCTTGCTAGCGGCTGAAAAGGATTTAGAAATTTTAGAACAAACAGGCAAGCTTTTTTCCGACCGGGTTAATGAATTGACGGAGCGTGAAAAAATCGGACGCTCGCGTATCGGCGAAGTGGCGCAAGCCAAGGCAAAAATGAAAACCATCGAGGCGCGCTCGGCGCTTGCCCGCGGCACATTGCTTTCAGCTCAAAGTCTCGCGACTTATTACACCGGAATTTCGCATCCTAAGCTGGACGATGAAGATCCCGAAACTTTCAGTGAAATGAACGATTTGAGCGTTGAAAATTATCCGATGCTTGTCGCGGCAAGGCCCGATGTTGAGGCGGCGCGTCAGGCCGCGGGAGTGGCCAAACAAAATATTGTCGTGAAGCAAAGCGCTTTATGGCCGACGCTTTCGTTGGACGCGAATCATTATGAAAAACGGCAGGGATTTCAATCCGGAATCAGCTGGGATGCGTTGCTGACTTTTGATGTACCACTTTACCGGGGCGGAGATAATATCGGACAAATTTTGGAAGCGAAGGCTAATTACAACAAGGCCCAACTGCAGTATCAATGGACGCAAAAACAGGCTTTGCTTGAAATCGAGCAAACGCATCAAAATTGGATTGCTGCGCGGGCCGAGCATTTGGCTTATCAGGATGCCGTGAAAGCGGAAGAAGAAAATTTAAAATATCAGAAAGACGATTACTCCCATAATCTCGTGAGCAATTTGGATGTGCTTAACGCGCTGGAAGAATTTCTCGGAACCCGTCAGGACGCGAATACGGTTGAATACGGTATGAAAACAAATTATTGGAAACTGCAAATGGCGATCAGTCACCGGATTCCCGAATGGGCCGAAGGCAAATCGCAAACACAAAAATTAAAGGCAAACGATTGATATGAGCTTGCCCAGCATTTCGATTAAAAATCCGGTTTTCGCGTGGATGCTCATGCTTTTTCTTATTTTCTTTGGATGGCTTTCATTCAAAGGTTTGGGTG
>CAZSVD010000250.1:0-3827 GCA_964610145.1 uncultured bacterium
AGGGTGAATGTTCCGCAGGCAGCCAAGGGCAAAAAATATTTTGTCGATTTGATTTACAATCCCTCCGAAACAAATTTTTTGAAGCTCGCGCGTAAAAAAGGACATAAAACGTTGAATGGTCTGCCCATGCTTTTGCATCAAGGTGCACGTGCGTTTGAAATTTGGACCGGCAAAAAAGCCCCCATTGAAATCATGCGAAAAGCATTGGTCGGGGCTTTGAAAAAATGATTTCCGCATTTGTTTTTATTTTTGGCGCACTGATCGGAAGCTTTTTGAATGTGTGTGTTTATCGCATGCCGCGCGATCTCTCGATTATCAAGCCCGCGCGCTCCTTTTGTCCGCGCTGCGAAAAACAAATTCCATGGTATTTCAATATTCCGCTGATTTCTTTTTTGATGCTGTGCGGAAAATGCGCGTTTTGCAAAAAAACAATTTTATTCCGTTATTTTTTAATTGAGCTGATAACGGCCTGTGTTTTTGTTTATTTGTGGAATTTGAGTGCGGGGAATTTGCCGCTTTTTATTATGCGTGCGGTTTTTATCAGTATGCTGACGGTGATCATCGCAACCGATTTTGAAACCAAGCTGATTCCTGATTTAATTACCATTCCGGGAGCGGTGCTAGGGCTTCTTTTTAGCCTTGTTCCGAACGGTATTTTTGATCAAATTTTATGGTATGATAGGCTGATTCAATCGGCCTTGGGACTTGTTTGCGGCTATGGGGTTTTGCTTGTCACCGCGCTGATCGGCAACTTTCTTTTTAAGAAAGAAAGCATGGGGGGCGGCGACCTCAAGTTAATGGCGATGATGGGTGCTTTTATCGGCTGGAAATACGTTCTTTTTGTATTTATGCTGTCGCCGTTTGTGGCTTTGCCGTTTGCGTTATGGTACCGAGTGGCAAAGAAGGAAGAGCAAATTCCTTTCGGGCCGTTTTTGGCGTTTTGGGGCGCGGCGTTTTTTCTTTACGGGAATTTTTTAATTTCATTTTTAGATAAGATTTACGGAGTCTAGTGCTGCGTTAAAATGAAATGCCGGCAGGCATTTCCAACAATGCTCAGCGCTGTGTCTCGTCTCGAAAATATATCGGACGAGACTGGGTAATTTGCCCAGCTAGTTTTTAACATAGAATCGATTAGATGTAAGTAAAGAGGTTTGAATGTTGAAATATGTAACAACAGGTGAATCGCATGGCCAGCACATGGCCGCTATTTTAGAAGGTTTTCCGAGCGGGCTGAAGCTCGACATGGATTACATTAATTCCGAATTGCGCCGTCGTCAGGGCGGATATGGACGCGGCGGCCGCCAAAAAATTGAAACCGACACCGTTAAAATGATGGGCGGAGTCGTGAAAAATCTTTCCACAGGCGCGCCGCTAGGCTTTTTGCTTACCAACGCAGACTTTAAAATTGAATCTATGCCCGAACTTTTCCGTCCGCGTCCCGGACATGCGGATTTAAACGGTGCTTTGAAATACGCACAGGGAATTCGCCCCGTGCTTGAACGTGCGAGTGCTCGCGAAACCGTGATGCGGGTCGCGGTTGGCGCCGTTTGTAAATTGTTTTTAAAGGAATTTGGAATTGAAATCGCGAGCCATGTGATTCGAATCGGTAAAGCCGCGTTGCCTGAAACGGAAGTGACGGTGGATGAAATCCGTAAAAAAATTGCGGGTTCAGAAACAGGCTGCATTTCCAAAGAAGTTGAAAAGAAAATGATCGCGGAAATTGATGAAGCGCGCCGTCAGAAGAATACCGCAGGCGGAAAATTCGAGGTGCGTGTCTCCGGCGTGCCCATCGGACTTGGTTCTTTCGTTCACTTTGAGCGTAAGCTCGACGGACGTCTTGCGATGATCATGATGAGCATGCAGTCGATCAAAGCGGTTGAAATCGGAATCGGCGCGCATGTCGGCGAAGTTTTTGGTTCCGAAGCGCATGATGAAATTTTTTATGATCCGAAAAAAGGTTATTACCACAAGACCAACCGTTGCGGCGGCATTGAAGGCGGTATGTCGAATGGTTCCGATATCGTTGTGCGCGCGACGATGAAGCCTATTTCGACTTTAGGGCAGCCGCTCGCCTCGGTGAATATGCAAACCAAACAAGCCGAAAAGGCCGAGTATGAACGTTCGGATATTTGCGCGGTTCCCGCCGGAGCGGTGATCGGTGAATCGCTTGTGGCTTATATTATCGCAGATGCGTTTGTTGAGAAATTCGGAGGCGATTCCATTTCTGAGATTCGCCGTAACTACGAAAGTTATTTGAAAGAAATTCGCGGCTGATCGTTTTTTGACATGAAGAATATTTATCTGGTCGGCATGATGGGCTCGGGAAAAACCTCCACCGCGCGTGAGCTCGCCGAATTGCTGGATCTTCCTATGATCGATCTCGATGCGGAGCTTGAAAAGCAGGAAAACAAGTGTATCGCGGAAATTTTTCAAGGGCGGGGCGAAGAGTGGTTTCGCGAAAGAGAAGCGGAGATTTTAGTCGCTCAATCAAAGCAGGAAAATTTTGTGGTTGCTACCGGCGGCGGTGTTGTGATTCGCCGCCAAAATCGTGAATTGATGAAAACCACGGGTACGGTTGTTTTCTTGGAAGCGTCGCTTGAGCAGCTTTGGGCAAGGGTTTCGAAAGAAAAAGGCCGTCCGCTGCTTGAAGATTTTGATCCCAAAAGAAAACTGATGGATTTGATGTCCGCGCGCCGTCCTTTTTATGAAGATTGCGTGGAGTTGCGAGTGATGACGGACGGAAAAACTCCCAAGCAGGTTGCGGAAGAAATTTACGGAAAACTCAATGCAAACGATTAAAGTCAAAAGTCTTCGGCATATGTATCCTATTTATGTGGGAAGCGGATTACTTTCCCGTTCCGGGACGTTGTTGAAGAGTGTTTTTGAGCCGAAAAGCCGTGTCATGATCGTGACGCAAAAAAAAGTTCCCGCCGGACACCGCAAAAAACTGGAGCAGTCACTTCGCAGCGCCGGCTTTAAGATCACTTCCTATTTCCTTCCGGAAGGAGAAGTCGCTAAATCTGAAAAAGAGCTTTTTCGTTTGGTTGCCGCGCTGCTTAAAAATGGATTTGAACGGGGAGATGCTTTGGTTGCGCTGGGCGGCGGAGTTACCGGCGATCTTACAGGGTTTGCGGCCGCTTGCTATTTGCGTGGTATCCGTTACGCGCAAATCCCCACGACGTTACTCGCTCAGGTGGATAGTTCGATTGGCGGAAAAACCGCGGTCAATACTTCCGAGGGTAAGAATTTGGTCGGAGCTTTTAATCCGCCCGTAGCAGTTATTTCAGATGTGAACGTTTTGAGTACTTTGCCGCCGCGTGAGTTACGGGCGGCATTAGCGGAAGTAATTAAATATGGCGTGATAGCCGATTCGAAGCTTTTCCACTTCTTGGAGAAGAATACAAAAAAAATTCTTGCCGGAAATCAAGCTGCGCTGACTCGTATTGTTGCTGATTCTGCACGCATTAAAGCCGGAGTGGTGAGGCGCGATGAATTTGAAACCAAAGGCGAACGCATGATATTAAACTATGGGCATACGTTCGGTCATGGTGTGGAGAGCGCTTTGGGTTATAAAAAGCTGGTTCATGGCGAAGCCGTTGCGCTTGGGATGTTAATGGCTGCCGAGATGGCGGTTCAGCTTAAAATTTGTTCAGGGGAATTTCAACGGCGGCAATTGAGTTTAGTGCGCGCTTTTGATTTGCCGGTGTCGCTGGATAAATTGGGAATTACGCCGGAAAAAGTTTTTGAAGGTATGGCGCATGACAAAAAAAAGAAATCCGGGAAGCTGCGTTTTGTTCTACCCGAAAACGTCGGCCGCGTGAGAATTG
>CAZSVD010000251.1:0-1617 GCA_964610145.1 uncultured bacterium
GACTTATATTGAATCGAATCCGCTTCAGCACGATCAGCCATTTTTGATTCTGTGGAATCATAGCTCTGGTCGAAGCGCAAATTATTGATAAAACTCAATGCACTTTGGGTGTCGTGACTAAAAACCATGTCCGCATCACCCACCATGAGATCAGCACCTTTTCCTTCATTCGCTTGCCGAGCGGCAAGCATCATCGCTCTCACGGACCATGGCTTGCCCTGAAAAGTCGGCTGTCCTTCAATCTGGGGCTTGATCAAATTGAATAATCGAAAGTGTTTGGCGCCCTCTGTCACTTCACCAAAATTTGCTTTTTCGAGCAAAAGACGCGAATCTGCTTCCGCAACGATCACCACCGCAAGATCAATCCCCTGTTGATCAGCAACGCTTTGCAAGTTATGAACAACATCAATCAAGTTAGGAAGCATCGCGGGTTCATTATGAAACGGGATTCCAAAAACAATTTTTGCACCGCGCAATCCTGTTTGAATAAAATCACTTCTTAAAATTCCATTCACCTTTGAGTCAAATAAGGCATTTCTTTCACTTACCTGGGACTCATTCGCGATCATCCTCGTTAAATCTGCAACCTCCTTACGAACCTCGGAGCGGGCTTGAGTCTCATCATCACCCCGTGACTCAGATCTTTTAACCCTATAAGTATTTGAAAAGACACAGGTCGCTCCCAGAAAGCACGATTCATCTTGATGCACCAACTCCATCTCTGGAATTTGATTTTGTGGATTGGAGTTGTGTATTCGAAGATGGAATAGTGAATCACCCATAACTCCTGTTGAAGGATCCACTTGACGCACAGTTTTATACTCATACTCACTCTCAGAACCAAGACCGGAAAAAAATTGCTTTTGGGACATCCCTTCCACAAAAAAACCTTCAAATCTAGCTAAAGCATACCCATCTTTTTTTACGAGTCTTTTGATATCCGCCAAAAGACCCGCTGTATTTGAAATGTAGGCAGACGTCCCCGTGGTAAGAAAAACAAAATCAAAACTTTGATCACGAAAAGGCAATGCATGATTTAAATCATGCAAGGTTACATTTTGATTAAAGTAATCCTGAAACTGCTGAGCTTCGGACAGCGGTATTCCGTTCGCAAAAGCTGCAAACTGTCCTGCCGGTATGTTCATCGGCTCTAAATTGACAAATTCAAAATCAAAGTTCGGATACCTTTTTTTTAAGTCGTAAATTAGGAGACCGGAACCTGCCCCAAGAATAAGAACTCGCTGTTTGGCAGACTTTGTCTGAGGGTTGAATGCAACCCGATCAAGGGTTTCATCCAGAGTACTTCCAAAATACTCTTTCTCAACATCATAACCTCGCGAATAATTATTTGTTCCGCCATAGCTGATCATAGGATGCTTAGCCGATTTAACATTTATTGGCGCTTCTTCAACCAGCACAGCAATAGGATAATCCGCAGAATATGAAATTTTAAATCTACGGTCGCGTTCAAAGTGGATATCCTTAAGAAAGCCACCCTGCATAACCTGGCTCTCTATTTCATCCTTTTTAAACTCCTTTGCGCGTTCGCCCCCAGCCCCCCTCACTTTCAAAATCACACTTTCATTGGGATTCAAAACCCTACGCGCAACATTCGTC
>CAZSVD010000252.1:0-2176 GCA_964610145.1 uncultured bacterium
GATGAGGAATCGAGAATCAATTTTTCGCCGAGCTCTTCAAATTGCCCGCTGTTATTTTTCAAAAAGTTTTGCCATTTATCTTTGGCCCAGATTTCAATGCGACTTGAAACACCGATGATCATGACTTCCGTTTTAATCTCCGCGAATGTCTTTAAATAATCCGGAATCAAAATACGTCCTTGCTTATCGCAAATCGCATCTGTTGCGCCGGAAAAAAGCAATCGATTGAAACTGCGCGATTCCCCTTTTGTGAAAGGCATGTCGCTGAATTTCTTTTCAACACCTTTCCAGGATTCTTCGGTGAAGAGGAACAAACATTGATCCAATCCACGGGTAATAAAAAATCTTTCCACATAACGCTCTTTAAAAATTTCGCGAAAACGCGCAGGGATAATCACACGGCTCTTGGCGTCCAGGGCGTGTTCGTATTCACCGTAGAACATCGGTAACCGCCTTTTTGATTATCTGCTTCATTGAGTTTATTACTCCACTTCCTACCACTTTCCACCACTTTTCTGTTGCAGTATAGGGATCGGCCAGATGTGTGTCAAACTTTTTTAATATTTTTGGGATTTTTTTTATAAAAATTAAAAATCTAGTGGTTTGGGTATAAGGCAACCACTAGGAATAGTCGTTACTGGGGATTTGAATAAATCGCCTCTTTTGCGAAGAAAAGCTTTTCTGATGGGGGCTCAATCAGACAAATGCAGGTGGCAGCACAAAAAGTCTAAGGACCCAGACTGATTTTACTTAAAAAATTATCCGGGTAATTTAAATCAACGAAATGAGAGAAGAAAAAAGAAAGGAACTATCAGGCTTTTTCGATATAGAGGATACGAGAACAATTATCGCAGGTCACGACTTTTTGACCGATCTGAACATCATTAATCACTTGCGCGCGTAAACTGAGTTTGCATGCACCGCAAACTCCGGCCTGAATCGGTGCAAGAACAATTCCCTGTTTATGATTTGCAATTTGACTGTACATCAGTGCAATCGCGTTCGGCAAACCACCCACCAAAGCTTCGCGTTCTTTTTTGAGATTTTCACATTCAGCTTTTAGGGCGGTTTCTTTTGCGGCTACCTCTTGTTCTTTTTTTTGATACTCTTTAGCCACTTGCTCGAGACGGACTTTCTCGGTCTTAAGCTCGCGGGCAGCGGCCTCCACGGCGTCCATCAATTTAATGATTTCTTCTTCGATTAAAGAATTGTCCGCCTGCAAAGAAGCTATTTCCTGTTTTATCGAGCCATATTCTTTATTGGTTTTGACCTGAGAAAGCTGTCCTTCAAATTTTTTGATCTCATTTTCTTTTTGAGCAAGCTCGCCTTCTTTATTTTTCTGCTTAAGCTGTAAGTCTTTAACGGATTGTTCAAGCGCGTGCAAAGAAGCCTGATGAGACTGAAGCTCGGCTTTTATTTTTTGCTTTTCCTGAGGAATTTCCTGCAATTCGCTCTGGATCAAATAAATGCGGGAGTCACAGGTTTGTGACTTTTTAATCGTGTCTAAGTGGTCAAAGATTGAATTCATGGGGTCGAATTATAGAGGAGATATACAGCTCAAGCAAGCCGTAACTCGTATTTAAGAGGCCTGTTTCAAATGAAAGCGCTTCAGAGCTAATCCGATCTCGGCTAAGCCCCGAACCTCTTCCGGAGAAAGACGCTCACTCGCCTGAGATTGAGCGCAGACAGACTTGACTTCCGGGGATGGACTGTTTACCGCTAAAACCTGCTTTTTTGCCAATTCATGCGAAACAACCGCGTTTCCCCCCAAATGGGAATAATTCCAAAGATGAACGGGAACAGTCATACCTGCCGGCAAGTCTTCAACGCCCAATCCCGAACTTTTGGGAAGACAAACGTAAATTTCTCCACCCTGGGATAAATGCGGCGTGAGCCGCTCAATTTCATGCTGTAGCTTTTCTACGGAAACCGGCATCGATTCATCATAAAAAATTCTCACCCAAATGCGACGGTCACGCGTTACGGCCAAAAATGGCTCGCCCCAATTCAAATCCCAATCTTCCATCGTTGGCAAAATTCTCAAGGATTCCACAATTTTCTGAAATAAAACCCGCCGTGTATCAAAATCAACAATAACCGCCGTCTTCATTTACAAACCTCTTCCCGGTTCAACTGATTCACCCACGATAAAAAGCGCATCTTTTCAATGGACTCC
>CAZSVD010000253.1:0-5497 GCA_964610145.1 uncultured bacterium
TCTTAAATATTTTCGCGCGGCGCGCGAAATCAAGTGATGGAAAACTGCAAATTGAGTTGGCTCAGCTCCAATATATGATGCCGCGCGTGGACATGCAGTGGGAATCTCTTTCCCGGGCCGGAGGCGGCGGTGCGGGAGCAAAAGGGGGTATGGGCGAACAGCAAATTGAAATCGACAGACGTCGTATCCGCGAAAAAATTCTGCAGCTTAAACGCGAACTAAAAAAACTAAAAGAGCATCGCGCGCGTTTGCGTCAGGGACGGCGCCAAAAGCAATTTACGCAGGTTGTTTTAGTCGGATACACCAATGCGGGTAAATCAACTTTATTGAATGCGTTGACTGGTGCGGATGCCTATGCGATGGATCAACTCTTTGCCACGCTGGATCCCAAGACACGTCTTTTTAAAGACGGCAGGCTTGGCAGCATTCTTGTGACCGATACCGTCGGATTTATACGCGATTTGCCGCACCATTTGGTTGAAGCTTTTCATGCTACGCTGGAAGAGGCGACTGAGGCCGACGCGATTATTCATGTGATGGATGCGGCTAATCCGAATGTCTTTGAGCAAAAAAAAGTGGTTGAGCAAGTTTTGGAATCGCTCGGTGCGCTGAAAAAGCCGACCGTTTTGGCATTAAACAAGTCCGATTTAATCACTCCCGAGCAAAAGCAGAACTGGGAGAGGGATTATCCGAATGCGGTTTGTATATCCGCCAAAAAGAAGCAGGGACTCTTAGAGTTGATGCAGAGGGTGAAGGATGTTTTGGCTCAGCGGCCCCTGCCGGAAAGACCCCAAAATGACGCAATTCCCGAGGGTGACGCTGATGAAACTTTTTGATATACTTTCGCTTCTGAAATTTTATTTTTTACCCGTTTTCAAGAGGATTCCATGACAAAAACTCAGCTCAAAAAACTTCCCAGCTTTGATCTCCACGCCGCAGGACAAAGTCCATGGCTTGATTCCATCAGCCGTAAATTGCTTGATTCCGGCACGCTCAAAAAATACGTGAATGAAAAAGGATTACTTGGAGTTACTTCCAACCCCGCGATTTTTCAAAAAGCGATCAGTTCGGGTGAGGGTTATGAAAAAGACGCGCGGAAAATGTTCCGTGCCGGAAAAAGCGTTTTGGAAGTTTACGATGCTTTGACAATTTCTGATATTCAGCGCGCCTGCGATTTATTTTTGTCTGTTTATAAAAAATCAAACCGTGAACATGGCTATGTGAGTTTAGAAGTTCTTCCGGTTTTGGCTTACCGCGCCGAAGAAACCCTGGCAGAAGCGAGACGTCTTTTCAAGTTAGTCAAACGTCCCAATTTGATGATCAAGGTTCCTGCTACTGCGGCGGGGATTCCGGTGGTTGAGCAATTAATCGCGGATGGTATCAATGTCAACATTACACTGATGTTTTCGCTTCAGGATTATCGCAATGTGATAGAAGCTTATTTGCGCGGACTTGAACGCCGGCTTAAGGCAAAGAAGCCGCTCAATGTGGTTCACTCGGTTGCGAGTGTTTTTGTAAGCCGTATTGATGTGGCTGTGGATCAGAAGCTGGATGCTCTGATTAAAGATAATCAGGACGCAGAAAAGCTGGTGCTTTTGCAGAATCTCAAAGGGAAGGCCGCTGTTTCTAATTCGAAACTTATTTATCAGGAATTTAAATCGATTCTTCAGTCAAGCCGCTGGCAAAAACTTTCGAAAGCCGGTGCTTTCGCGCAGAAAGTTTTATGGGCAAGCACGAGCACCAAAAACCCGGCTTATCCGACGCTTTGTTATGTTGAGCCGCTTGTGGGCCGTGAAACAGTCAATACGTTACCGGAGCCTACATGGGAAGCTGTGCTTGAGCAGGGTAAAATCAAAGCCAATGCTGTGGAAGAAGGCGTGACTGAAGCCCGTGCCGTGGTGGATCGTTTACGCGCGTTTGGAATTAATGTGGACGCGATTTGCGGTGATTTACAAACAGCCGGTGTGAAATTATTTGAGCAGGCTTTTGAAGATTTAATGCGCACACTTGAACTTAAAAAGATTGAATCCTCGGCGAAAGTACGCGCGCCAAAAGTGACTTACACTTTACCCGAGGAGATTTCAGAATCCGTGAAATCTGCGGTGGATTTGTCTGTTCAGGATGATTTGCATGCGCGGTGGATTAAAAAAGACACATCGCTGTGGTCAGTTGAAGAAGGCCATATCAAAGTGATTAACAACCGCTTAGGCTGGGTTGAAATCTGCGATAAAATTTTAAGCCGCGTCTATGAAATTGATTTGCTGCGCGCCAAGCTTCTGAGTCGTGGAATTCGGGATGTGGTGCTGCTTGGAATGGGTGGATCCAGTTTGGCGGCGGAAGTTTTCTCGATTGTTTTACCAAAAATTTCAACACCCGCGCTGAAATTCCATTTACTGGATACGACTGATCCGCAAGCGATTGCGGCGGTTGAAGCTAAAATTAATCTCAAGAAGGCATTTTTTCTTGTCGCGAGTAAATCCGGCGGAACGATTGAAACTGTTTCCCAGTTTCAATATTTTTACGGACGGGTTTCCAAGGCCTATCGCGGGGCAAAGAAAGAAACCGGCAGTCATTTTATGGCAATTACCGATCCCGGATCCGGATTACAGCAACTTGCCAAAGAAAATCAATTTGAAGCTATTTTTCTGAATCCTTCCGACATTGGCGGACGTTATTCCGCGTTGTCATTTTTTGGTTTGATGACAGCGGGACTTTGCGGATTAGATATGCGCTCAGCCATCAATGACGCTCGCGCGGCCTTGGAAGAAATGCGGACGGAAAAAAATCTTACGAAAAATCCCGGGATATATTTGGGAATTGTTTTAGGACAACTCGCGGATGCGGATGTGAATAAGCTCACTTTTTGGACAACGCCCAAGCTTCGCATTTTGGGTGATTGGGCAGAGCAGTTGATTGCTGAAAGCACCGGGAAGCAGGGAAAAGGAATTGTTCCGATCGTCGGCGAACAAACTTTTGATCCGAAAGCTTACGGACGTGATCGTTATTTCGTTGTTTTAAAAGAACCGGGTAAGAAAGTTGCCGCCCTTGATAAGGCAGTTAAAGCTGTGCGTAAAGCGGGCTTTCCTGTTATCGAAATCCAGTGGTCAAACTGGAGTAATGTGGGTGGTGAGATTCTTAAATTTGAAATCGCAACCAGCATTGCCAGCAGTTTGATGGGAATTAATCCGTTTGATGAGCCGAATGTCAAAGAAAGTAAAGACATGACCGGAGCATTGCTTTCGGACTTAGCCGCGGGAAAATCTTGGCCGCAGCCCAAGCCCATTTTGAATTTTTCTGCGAAACCCTCGAGTCAGGATCAAAAGACTCTGAGTGATTATCTTGGTGAAGTCAAACAGGGTGATTATGTCGCGATTTTAGGCTATTTTGAACGCAACGCGAAAACGATTGCCGCAATGGACAAACTGCAATCTTATTTGGCGCAGGAGCTGAAAGTTCCGGTGCTCTATGGTTTTGGCCCTCGTTATTTGCATTCGATTGGTCAGCTTTATAAAGGCGGCCCGCGAACAGGACGTTTCATTGAGCTTTTTGTTAAAGATAGCAAGAAGCTGGATGTGCCCGGAGCAGGTTATACTTTCAGTCAGCTTAAACAGGCGCAAGCTTTGGGTGATTACCAGGCTTTTTCATCAAAAAATATTCCTGTGCTTGCGGTGCAATTCGGAGCGAATCCGATCGCCGGAGTTCAGACGCTTTTAAGTTCGCTCTCGTGAGCAAAGGTCGCTACTTTTAAGCCCTTAAAAGGGTTTAGCTACAAGGCGCAAGCAAGCGACCGCGGAGACGTATTAGTTTACACGTCGCACAAGGGAGCGTAGATTGCAACGCGGTAGATGACCGTTTTAAGGAGCTTAAAATGCTTGTTCAGGTCCGGATTCAAAATTACGCGCTGATCGATGATATCCGTCTGGAACTCTCAAAAGGGCTGAATGTTTTAACCGGAGAAACCGGCGCGGGTAAATCAATTCTTATCGACGCGTTGCGCCTTTGTTTCGGTGATCGCGCTGACTCAATTCCTTTCAAAAATCCTTCACAGCCCTGCGTTCTTGAAACCATTGTTGATTTTAATGCGCTTTGTGAAGTCCTCGGAGAGCGTAACGCGCGAACTCAATTCGGAGAATTTCTGGGTGATGACGATGAATTACTTGTTTTTCGACGCGAATTTTCCGCGCTCGGAAAAAGCCGCAACACCATCAATGGCCGGCTCGTTAATCTTTCTCAGGTTCGCAGTCTTGCAGCGTCGCTGGTGGATTGGCATGGACAGTATGATTTTCAGGCTATTTTCCAACCCGCGGCCCAGCTTGAAATGCTTGACCGCTACGCGAAAACGGAAAAGTTATTGCAGGAATACGGAGCCGTTTATGAAGAATATTCCGCGCTTTTAAAAACCAAGCAGGAGCTGCTGGATTCAATTCAAAATCGCGATGCTCAAATTGATTTGCTCAAGTTTCAGGTCAGCGAAATTGAGCGTATTGAACCCAAAGTCGGAGAAGATGAAACTCTGAAATCAGAGTGGATTCGATTTTCCCATGCGGAACGATTGCACGAGCGTCTTTCCGAGTTATTAGAAAAACTGGACGAAGATGACGCGTCAGTTTCTTCGCAAATTAGCGCCGCGTTTAAGCCTTTGATTGATCTTGAGAAAATTGATCCGGAATTTTCTAAAAGAAGGGAAGAGTTGGAATCAATCCAGCTTAATCTTGAGGAATGGATTCGGAGTGCCCGCGATTATAAAGATAGCTTGTCGTTCGATGAGAAAGCGGCACGAGAGGCTGAGAGTCGTCTTAGCGCATTGGACGTTTTGAAGCGAAAGTACGGCGGTAATCTGGAAGCCGTTTGTGCTTTTTTTGAAAACGCAAAGCAGAAGCTTGAATTGCTCGAAGACTCCGACCTCAGCTTAAAAGAATTAGATAAAAAAATTCAAAGTGCGTTGAAAAAAGTAAAAAATGCCGGCGAAAAAATTACAGAGCAAAGAACCGGAGCGGCCCAAAAGTTTTCAAAAAAAATATGTTCTGAGTTGGAAGAGTTAGGTATGAAGCAGGCTAAGTTTAGCTGTGAGATCAAACCTTCAGATCCCGGATTTTCCGGTCTTGACGCGGTTGAGTTTATTTTAGCGCCCAATGCAGGGCTGCCCGCGCAGCCTTTGGCAAAGATTGCTTCCGGCGGAGAGGCTTCGCGTGTGATGCTTGCGATTAAAAAAGTAGCGGGCGATTCAGATCGCATTTCCACATTGGTCTTTGATGAAATTGACGCGAATATCGGCGGGCGTTTGGGAAGTATTGTGGGGCAAAAGTTGCGGGAAATTGCCGCGAATCATCAGGTGCTTCTCATTACGCATTTGCCTCAAATTGCAGCCTACGGAGAACATCATTTGCGTGTCGCGAAGGCGAACGTGGGTGGAAAGACTAAAATAAGTTATGAGGTTCTTAGCCAGGAGAGCCGCGTGAAGGAATTGGCGCAAATGATGAGTGGGCAAGAAGAAACA
>CAZSVD010000254.1:0-1833 GCA_964610145.1 uncultured bacterium
ATGTTTGCAATGTCTCTCACAAAACGCTTATCCAAAACGGTCGGCTTATACCCCGTCGTTCCTTCGAGCGATTCCAACACATACTCGTAAACAAGCGCCGCAAAATAGGCATCATCCAAATACCCAAAAAGCCCATGACGATCTTCCGGCAAAAAATCTTGCGGATGATAAAGATACGTCAACAAATAGCCGCTCACCCGGCGCGCCGGTGCATCTTCGGGAAATTGACGCCACAATAGATAAACGCGCTGGATCATATCCGGCGTAATCAAAATTAATTGCCTCAACCGTTTCTCCAGCAACAATGTGGCTCGCTTCCCAACGCGCTTGCGAACTTTGAGATGAAAGGGATCTCTCGGGTCTTCCGACAAATTTTTCAGCTGCGCTTTAAATGCGTTCAACATAAGTTACCTCCCTGATTAAGAACTCACTTAAGCAACCAAAACCGAATGAAAACTATCTCTTAAGGCTAACAACTTTCGAACACGCTCCTTCACCGGCGGATGCGTCGAAAAAAGCGCCATCACTCCGTCGACACCTACCATTGGGCTCATGATGTACATGTGAGCCATGCCGGGCTGCGGCTCAGGCGCACCGTGTTCAGCCTCAGCCTGAATCTCCCCTGAGATTTTTTGTAAAGCTGAAGCCAGTGCTTCGGGTTCACCTGTTAAACGTGCTGCCGTTTGATCGGCAAGATATTCACGGCTACGTGAAATACCCAGCTGAATCAGGGTTGCGGCGATCGGCGCAAGAAGCACGGTTGCAAGCATTGCGACCGGATGATGTCCGCCTCTTTCACCATCACGATTTCCTCCGCCAAAAAAGGCAAAGAAATGAACGAAATGCATGAGCGCCGAGGCCATCACCGCAACGACGGCGGAAATCAACGTATCCCGATTTAAAATGTGGCCAAGACCATGCGCCAGCACGCCCTTCACTTCTCGCCGTGACAGTTGATTGAGCAGCCCCTCGGTTACAACCACGGTTCCATGTTTCGGATCACGCCCCGTTGCAAAGGCATTCGGGGAAGACTCGGATATCCAAAACAACTGCGGAACAGGAACTCCGGCTTTTTGACTAAGCTCGGCCAAATCCTCCTTTAAATCCGCATGCTCTGCCGGCAATGGCTTCGCGCCATGCATGGCCAAAACAATTTTGTCTGAAAACCAATACGCCCCGATATTCATCACGACAGACATGACGAGAGCCATTCCAAGCCCGCCGCGTCCGCCCAAAGCGCCTCCCACCACAAGAAACAAACCACTCAGTAAAACTAATAATGCCAACGTTTTTAATTTATATTTCATAGTGTTTGTCCTCCCTCAGAAGCTTCAAATTCAGACCGGCTTCAGATACAAGGAATATCGCACCCGTAGACATAAAAATAAAATAGATAATTTTCATATTATCTATAGAATATATCTATGATTCCGCTCAACTATCATCATCTGTATTACTTCTATATCATCGCCAAGGAAGGCAGCGTTTCAAAAGCGGCCAAGATTCTGCGACTTGCCCAGCCGACGCTTTCGGCCCAATTGAAACAATTCGAATCATTTCTGGATAAAAAGTTATTTGAGCGCGAAAGCAGGAAACTTAAACTCACAGAAGACGGCCATCGGATTCTTGGCTATGCCAAATCCATCTTTGACCTCGGGCAAGAGCTTATGGATCAAGTGAGCGACCTTGCGCAAAAGGATCGTATTCGTATTCAAATCGGCATTTCCAATTTTATTCCAAAAGCCTTTGCGGATTTACTCCTCGCTTTTCTCTTAGAAATTGAGCCGACAGTGCAAATCACGCTCATCGAAGACAGAATTGAAACATTACTGG
>CAZSVD010000255.1:0-5953 GCA_964610145.1 uncultured bacterium
CCATTGCCACCAGCGCCACCCTGCAACGTCAAACTCCCAAAACTGTGATTACCATCACCGGCATTAAAAGTTGCTCCCTCAACAAGACTGACATACGAGTTAACAGTTACATCCAATCCATTCGCATCAAACACTCCACCATGCTGAATCAATGTTTGTGCATGTAAGTTATTTCCGGTCAACTGCAATGTTCCTCCGCCTGAATAACTCACATTCACAAATGATTTTCCGCCGCTATCCAGCAACTGTGTTCCTGATCCATCAAAAGTACTGGTCGCACCATTGTTTGTGAAAGTGCTTGAGGGATCCAAAGTAAAATTTCCTGCATAGTGTTGATCCTGTGAATTCGTATTGTAGGTTCCACCGGAAACTGCAAAGTCTCCATTCACATCCAGACCATCCAAAAGACGCATAGATCCTGAGCCGGAATACGTCAGCCCGTTAAACGCATATCCATTCGAGTTAACATTTTGTGTTGTGCTCCCATTCAATACGAGCGTCCCTAAGTTTGAAACACCGCCGCCACTTCCTCCGCTTCCACCGTCACCACCATAACCTGTATTGCCATTGCCATAATTATAATAATTTGGCCCTGAACTTCCTTGTGAACCCGTGGCGCCTGTTTGCATTATCACATTTCCACTCACACGCACTTTAGATGCTCCGGAATTTAAAATCGCCAAACCTCCGGTTCCTCCCTGACCGCCTGTGCCTCCCTGAATTGAGCCGCCATTATCAGCCCCCCCGGAACCACCCGTGCCGCCAATACCGCCCGTACCGCCAATTAAATTTAAATTGCCATTCACGTGGGTAATTCCGGAACCCGCAAGAAACTGCGTACTAGCACCCAAAGCCCCGCTCACTCCAATGCCTCCCTGAGAACAGCTTCCGGAACCATCACATGAGCTATCGGCACCCCCACCACCCTGAATACCCACGCCACCAATAATCGTTAAGCCACCATTTAAATTCTGGTCGCCACTGCCAGCAACGTAAGATCCGCCGCTCACCGTTGTTAGTCCGGTCACCGTCGTTTGAAAACCATTTGCGTCATAAGTCCCCGCTGAATTCGTCAATGTTCCTAAAACAGTTAAATCATTTGCAAGGGATAATGTCCCTCCACCGGAATGCACAAGATTACGGAAGCTGTTGCCATTGCTATTTACACTTTGCGTGCTTCCGCCATCAAATGTCGTAGTCACTCCGGCCCCTGAAAAATTAGACAAAGTGACTCCGGAATCAATTGTAAAATTCCCACCATAGTTTTGATTTTTGGAGTTGGCATCGTAAATTCCGCTTGTTACGTGAAGATCTCCGTTAAAGTCAACGGCATCAAGCAACTTTAAAGTTCCGGAGCCGGAATAAGTTACTGAATTAAAAGCATTTCCATTTGAAGTGACACTCTGAGTACCGGAGCCATTCAAAACGAGCGTCCCTGTATTTACAATATCGCCGCGATTTCCTCCGCTTCCACCTGAGCCTCCTCCATACATATCATAAGAATTTCCGCTAAAACCATACTGCGCTGCTGCGGAGGTTGCAAAATTCACATTGCCTGTAACCCTCACTTTTTGATTGCCTGACGAAAGAGTGGCGTTTCCGCCGGCACCACCTGCCCCGCCATTTCCGCCATTCGCTCCACTGCTCGCATTACCACCATTACCACCGGTGCCGCCTGCCCCGCCTTGCATCGTTAAATTAGTCACTGTTGTAATACCTGTACCGGCTAAGTAAGTTGCACTAACGCCAACGCTTCCATCACTGCCATATGCGCCCCCAGCTTCACCATTTAGACCGGCTGAACCGTCTGCTCCATGACCACCCAAAATAGTTAATCCCCCATTTAAATTTTGATTGCCGCTGCCGGCATTATAGGTTCCACCGCTTACAGTTGTTAACCCGCTAACCGTGGTCGTCTTACCATTCGCATCAAAAGTTCCCGCCGAGTTTGTTAAGGCACCGGTGACATTTAAATTATCTTGTAATGTCAGTGTTCCCGTTCCGCTATGCGTCAGATTTTTAAAATTAACAGCACTCGCTGTGCCAGCCTTAGCATCAATAAAACTCTGCGATCCGCTTCCATCAAATTCAACTGTTCCATTGTTAGCACTGAAAGTTCCCGCTTGATGGTTAAAATTTCCTGAAATATTTATAGCTGTTGCTGCTGTGAATTGTGTTGATGCATTTTCTTGAGTAAAGTTTCCGTTAATATCTAAGGTGCCCGAACCGCCGGTAAAGGTTGCATTGTTTCCGTCTTTAATAAAAAAGTTTCCGGTGGTCAAATTTCCCGATTGCATGTTGTATGTACCGCCGGTTTGATAATAAACGGAAGAAACATTCACAGTCCCCGAGCTTTGGGCAATTGTACCTGCGCTTTGGGCAAGATCACCTACAACTGTCATGTTATGTCCGTTTAAATCAAGGCTATAGCCGGACATATTCAGATTAACGCCGACACTCAAATCATCGTTCAAGGAGTATCCAAGCGTATCGCTAATGGACAAGTTTGCAAAAGCGCTTCCATTAGTTGTAATAGAACCAGCTCCAGTCAAATAAACTGTTCCGTTATTGTTGAAAGTTCCCGAATTGTTCCAGCTTCCGGAAACAGTTAAATCATAGCTATTTTGATTTAGAGTAACCCCCGAGCCGATATTGAGATCTCCGTTTCCACTCTCAATTGCCGCGTTCATTCTGTAAGTAGTCGTTCCGACCGAACTGTAAAAATTTAAACGACCAACATTAATTCCGTAAAGCTCAGATAACTCGGATCCATCCAAAGAATTCCCAACCGATGGGGTCTCCGCAATTGCTGAAGTTCCACTGGTAATCGTGAGAGTAGCAGCTCCATTCCCAGTAATCGACGTACCGCTTTGCATATAGAAAATGCCATAACCATCATTATCACTATCTGCAATGAAACTCACCCCTCCGCCGAGAGTGATATTCCCGGTAACAATTATGTTTCCCGCATCATAGATATCTGAATAAATTGTCCCCCCAATTTCAGCCGCTCCATCTAAATTATCAAAATGGGCACTGCCACCTTTGAGTGTTCCGGAGGATCGAAGGGTATAAGCACTTTCATGAAAACTGTTTGTATTAATCGTTCCGCTGTTTTGAATGGCGCCGTTCGAAAGAAACTCGACAACGCCGTCATGTTCTTCCATGCGAGTGGCTTCGATGATTCCGGTGTTGTTCACCAATGTATCCAGCGTCGCATTAATATCTTTCGCTGAAAGCATTACTTTCCCGCCATTCGCACGAAGCGTTCCTTCATTCTGAATTGATGTATTGGCTGAACCTTCATTCACAACCAAGTTAATCAAGCCCTGCCCATCAAATGAGAGCGTTTGTTTCGATCCTGAACCCAACATCACTCTGCCCATATTAGCTTCAATCACACCTTTGTTTTGAATTTGCTCAGCAATCAATGCAATATTCTTCCCACTCAGACTTGCTTCATTGATGATTTTTCCAATCTCACTTCCAAGCTGTTTCTCAAAAGTGTAATCACGCGCTAAAAAGTTTTCTTTCGATAAGTTGAGCGTCGAAGCGATAAAAGCCGCCGTATCAATGCTTGCGCCTTCATGAAAATTAATTCCGCTTATATTCACTAGAAAAACGCGGCCATTCGAAAAGATTCCACCCCAAATATCAGAAGCGTTGCCCCCTGTAACGCGATTTAAAATGCTGCTGGTTTCTCCGGGCAAATTAAATTGAACATATTTCCCCGCATCCACATGAAAAGTAGTCCAATCAATCGTCGCCTGATCATTCGCGGTAATAATTAATCCATTCGGATCCGTCGTAGTGTCCCATCCGGTGACACCGGTTGCCTGCACGCCATCCGGCAGCTGAACATCAGCCCATCCCAAAGGCTGAAAAAAAACCAACACGGCGAGCGTGAGCCGGAATATCTTTGAAATATGTCTAAATATTTTCTTATTCTCTCGCATAAAAATGATTGTTTAACTTTTACTGAGTCACATATAGAAAGATACGCTATGCAAACAAACAATAAAATGATCATTTCATAGTAATAACTATCATTTTGATTAAAAATGATCTTCAAAGAAGGCTTTTGATCGTTTTTAGACTTGCTTAAAAATTAAAATATTCGGCTTTTGGAAGACAAAACATCTATCAATCAAGTTGGAAATGTCAATGCGACTGGCCTACTTTAAAAGAAACTGCTCTAACTCGGCGGGAAGTGGTGATTCGATTCGGAGCTTTTCTTTTGTCACGGGATGATTTAACTCAAGCAAGGTCGCATGGAGCGCAAGCCGGCACAAACCCACCGTATCCGCCATCCACGATTGCCAACCGTAATGCACATAATGATCATAAATCTTAATATCAATGTAAATTTTATCACCCGCAATCGGACAACCAATGGATTTCAAATGCACTCGCAGCTGATGAGTTTTTCCGGTGTGTGCGATAAGACGCAACAATGAAACTTTTTTCTTTTTCTCCAATACTTCGTATTCCGTCTCGGCATTCTTGCCTTCCGGATGCGGCTCATAGACATGGCAAAGCTGATCTCGTCTTCCTTTAAGCGGAACACGAATCCAACCATGATCTTCAGGCGGAGCTCCCATCACCACCGCTAAATACTCTTTGCGAATTTTTTTATTTTGCAGCGCAGAACCTAATTTTCCGGCTATCTCCTCATTGCGCGCCACCATAATCAAACCGCTCGTCTCAGAATCAAGCCGGTTGGCGAGATGCATCTTTTGGCCGTAATCACGCTCAAGAATTGAAAGTAAATTTTTATCCTGAAAGCGGCTGACGGCGTGAACAGGAAGCGGCGCTCCTTTCGAAACAATCAACAAATGTTCATCTTCGAAAAGAACTTCATAGCGAAGATCCAAAACCAAATCTTCTTCAGGCCGCAACGGCGGCATTTCGGGATTCATTTCCAAACTCAAAGTGCCTCTTCTGGGGTTGGTTTTGATTGCAATTCAATTTTAAAATTGTATCATGCGTTAGATTCGCTAAGGGTAGCTTCCTTGTTTATATTTTCAACTTAATGTCGATATTGAAACCATGATACAAACCGAAGAAAGCTCACGCATCAGCATCCGTTTGCCCTGTCAATTTCCTGCTGAAATTAAATTTTTAGGCGGCGGAACCGAGCAAATCAAAAAAGCTCTGATCAGTAATATCAGCACCACCGGCGTTCAAATCCTTTCTCCGTCTTTTATCGCCACAGGACAAAAAATTCAAACCGGTTTTAAAATTCCGGGAAAATCAACTCTGAATTTAGATGTTGAAGTGATGCGCGTCGAAAGCCTTCTTGGCAGAATGATTGGACACTACCCTTATGCTTTAGGAGCCCGTTTTGTTAATCCGGGAACTAAACAGGAGAAAAAAATCACGCAATTCATTCAAAACAAAACAACCTGCCTGTCTCAAAGAATTCCGGTCGGGGTTGTGCTTTTATGCTTGGGAGCTCTTGAACTAGCCCAATTTTTTGTTCCGGCTTTGAACTTTCATCCTCAACTCACGCAAACATTTTCCCCAAAAATGCTTTTAAACTGGATCGACACCATTGCGGCATTTGGTTTAGCAGCAGGATTAACGATGACATCCGTGCTTTGCTTTTTAAATCAAAAACGGTTTATTTCTTTGGGGAAGTTTTTTTTAGGCACTGAAATAATAGCCGCGGCTTTTCGGTTATTCGCATTTCATGGGCTTTTGGCATGGCAAACTAACAATAGTTTTTTCTGGCTCGGTGATATCGTCGTAATTTCGTTAAGCGGCTTACTCATTCTGGCAATCAGCGGTATTTCAACCCAATTGAAGGAAATGGAACTCCGGCTTACCGCCGAAAAAATTTCTCCCGGCCCCAATAAGCCGACCTTTACAATTCTCTAATCAATCAGAATCACAAACGGCAATCGGACACGGTCACGCGACCACTCATCGAAATAAGTTTCGGCCTGCCAAC
>CAZSVD010000256.1:0-3213 GCA_964610145.1 uncultured bacterium
ATTGCGCTCTTATGGACGGCAGGGCGGCGGCCGCGCGTCAAATCGCTCTCAGTCTTATTCAGGTTTTGCCGATATCTTCGAGGAGCTTTTCAGTTCACATCGCGGTGGATCCTATGAAGCGGGCGATGAACCGGTGGATAATGGTGACGACAACGGTACATTAAAGGTTTCCAAAGACCGCGCGCGGGCTGGTGGAAAAGTTAAAATTCGATCCAAAGACTGAAAAACAATTGTGGTTACAATCTACAAAGGCGCGAAAGAAGGAATGAAGTTGCGCTTAAAGGGGCTTGGACACGTGTCTCAAACGACAAGACAGCGCGGCGATTTGATTCTTCAGATAAAGGTGGTTGCATGAAAAAGCAGAAGAAAGATTTAATGAAGCCTAGTTACGGCGTAGGGGATCATGCGGTTGACGCAATGATTAAGACGCTTGTGAAAAAATATTCCAAAGCGGATATCAATGAGGATATCGTACGCGAAATAATCGTTACTGCTATCAAGGCTGGGCGTGATGGAATGGATCGTTCAGATTTTAAAATCATGAACACGGCGCTTAAAGAAATGCGCTATTCCTTTAAAGTTTTTAAGCCGTTTCGCCGCGTCCGCAAAGTCGCTATTTTTGGTTCGGCACGCACGAAGTCAGATAACAAAGACTATGTCTTAGCGAAGCAATTCGCGGCTTTGATTGTTCAACGCGGCTGGATGGTGATCACCGGAGCTGCCTCGGGGGTGATGCAGGCCGGAAACGAGGGGGCGGGGCCAAGCCATAGTTTCGGGCTTAATATACGTCTTCCTTTCGAGCAGGATGCGAATCCGGTCATGTTGGATGATAACAAGCTGATTAATTTTAAATATTTTTTTACGCGCAAACTGATGTTTATGCGCGAATCCGATGCGACGATATTGTGTCCCGGAGGATTCGGAACGCATGACGAAGGGTTTGAAACCTTAACGCTGATTCAGACCGGGAAAGCGGACCCCCGTCCGATCGTTTGTCTAGATCATCCCAAAAGTAAGTACTGGGCGGGTTTTAAAGATTTCTGTAAAGAACAACTGGCGCGTCAAAAGTTAATCGATCCGCGGGATATGGATTTGATTTATTTTACGCATGACGCGCAGGATGCGGCGGACTATGTCAGTAATTTCTACCGAACCTATCACTCCATGCGTTTTGTTAAAGATTCATTGGTTATCCGACTGTTAAGAAAATTGAGCAGAGCCGAGTTGGCAATTCTGAACAGGGAATATAAAGATATTATTTCGAAGGGAAGCATACGTCAGGTACTGGAGCCTTTTGAGGAAGAGCAGGAAACGGGGCATTTTCACACCCATCCCCGGATCTATTTTCATTTCTCGCGGAACCATTTCTTTCGATTGCACCATTTGATACAGCGGATCAACGCCTGGCGGTAATGTCTTGCCTTAATTGGTATAAGTGACAAAAGCTTGTAATGTCGCTTGTCATCTGAGCAGGTTTCCATATAATACAGATTCTTTTCCGGGCGCTTAGCTCAGTTGGTTAGAGCATCTGCCTTACAAGCAGAGGGTCTCAGGTTCGAATCCTGAAGCGCCCATGTTTTTCCTTCGGAAAAACATGGGCTTGCGCCCGTTTTGTTATGTTCTGCGCTTCGCGCAACCGCGATGAAAGCAGCATCAAAAGGTATCAGTTTGCGTTTGTTTGTGGGGGTGTAGCTCAGCTGGTTTAGAGCGTCTGCCTGTCACGCAGAAGGTCGCGGGTTCAAGTCCCGTCACTCCCGCCACGATTTATTTAGGCTCTGGGCATTGCCCAGCCGCGAAAGCCCGTCTTAGGACGGGCTTTTTCTTTAGATGGTATTTGAGAGGTTGTTTCCGTAAAATAATGAAGCATGGCAAAAGCACAATCTAAAAAACAGGGTTTGAGGGTCGGGATGGTTTCTTTGGGGTGTCCCAAGACGCTTGTTGACAGTGAAATTTTGCTCGGAAAAATTCCCGGCGGGCAATTCTCGATTGCCTCCAATATTGAAGAAAGTGATGTTGTTTTGCTGAACACCTGCTCTTTTATCGAGGCCGCTCAAAAGGAATCCATGGATTACATCCGTTCATTGATTCAGATGAAAAAGAAGCGCCAGATTAAATCTGTGGTTGTGCTCGGGTGTATGGTTCAAAAGTTCCCTCAGGAGCTTCAGGACGAATTTAAAGATGTGGACGCTTTTGTCGGAACGGGGCAATACGATAAGTTGGCCGAAGTTCTCCAATCTGTTTCGGATGGCGAAAAAGTTTTTACGATGGATGAGCCGGGCTACCTTGCCACATCCGGAGAGCATCGTGTTGCTTTGACTCCGCGACACTTTCGGTATTTAAAAATTTCAGAGGGTTGCGATCATATTTGCTCTTTTTGTACGATTCCGAGTTTTCGCGGTAAGCATCGCTCACGAACCATTCAAGACGTCGTGACCGAAGCGACCCGGCTTGTTGCGGAAGGAGCCAAGGAAATTATTCTAACCGGGCAAGATACGAGCTTTTTTGGACGTGATTTGAACGGTAAATTCCAATTAGCGGAATTATTAGGGGAATTGGATCAGGTTAAAAATTTGGAGTGGCTGCGATTGCTCTATGTTTATCCTTCCTGCGTTGATCGTAAACTGATTGAAGCGATGCAAAAAACAAAAAAACTGTGCCATTATTTAGATATGCCGCTGCAGCACGCGAGTGACGCGATGTTAACCGCCATGCGCCGCGGAATTACCAAGCGTAGAACAAGATATTTGATCAAGCGATTCCGTGAAACGGTGGACAATCTTGTTATCCGTACCACTTTTATTGTGGGTTTTCCCGGTGAAACAGATCAGGATTTTGAAGAGCTTCTTGAGTTTATGCGGGAGTCCCGATTTGAGCGCGTGGGTATTTTTAAATATTCCAACGAAGCAAGCGCGCATTCCGCGACACTTCCCAATCAGATATCCGAGGAAGTCAAGGAAGAACGATTTCATCGGGCGATGGAATTGCAGCAAAGTATTTCTTTAGAGAATCAAAAAAAATGGGTCGGAAAGAAGCTGCGTGTGCTTATCGAAGAGCCGGTTGAAAAATCAAAAAATACATATCGCGGGCGCTCTTACATGGATGCACCTGAAGTGGATGGTTCTGTGATTGTAAAGAGCTCTAAAAAATTGATACCGGGAGATTTTTGCGATGTTCGTGTAACCGCAGCCGAGCCTTATGACCTCTACGCCGAAG
>CAZSVD010000257.1:0-5681 GCA_964610145.1 uncultured bacterium
TTTACACTTTCGATTGATTTTTCAACACCAGCAAGCTCCTCTTGTAATTTGCGAACTTCGCGGTCGATTTCTTTTCGCGCCTGAATTGCCTCCACTTCTTTTACAAGCGCTGCACTTTGAGCGGCAGCTGCATCAGCCAAGCGAGGATGTTGGCTTTGGCTTAAAGCTTGCGCGCGAGCAAAAAAACCCGACGCCTTCTCACTTTCATTTTCAATTTTTTCCCAAGCCGTCAATTCTTTACGCAACAACCATGCTTGCTCTGTCCAGGTTCCAACGGCTTTGAGAATTTTCTTCAATTCTTCCGATTCTTTCCCGAGAGTGGTTTCACGCCGTTCTTTAATATATGCCCGCGGTAAATCTTGCCGTCCCTTGTGATCAATAATTTTTCCGTTTAATTCTCTTACTTGATTCGAAACATCTTCGGTTTTTGCCGTTTCCATCAAATTTAAAACGCTTCGTACTAAAGCCGCTGTATCTTGTTTGACTTTCAAAATAGCTTCAGCAGTCGCTGTAAGCTCACTGCTTTCACCCGGCTTAAGAACTTCCGTTGCGGCATTAATCGCATCAATCACCGCATTTTTTAAATCCACAAGTTCGTTCGCAGTCAGCGAAAAAATATCTGCGGTATCAAGAACAGCTTGTTTGTTCACAATATCTGTACGTAAAGCAGCGGCCGCTTCTGCCTTTTGCCGCGCTTCTGCCTGTAGTGTTTCCGCCGCTTCGCGCTGTTTTTGGGCATGTGCCTCCGCTTGAGCTTTCGCGGCTTCATCGCGAAGGCGCCGTGGTTCTTTCAATGCCTCTTCCATGCGGGCTTTAATCGCGCTCACATGAGCCATGCGGCGGCTGGAAATATACGTTGCATCCAGCTGTTCTGATTCAAATCGGGCAATCGCTTGATTCATCGCTTCTTCACGCGCCAAAGGCTCTTTCAAAAATTCAGCAAAAGTTTTTTCAAGCGCTAACCGTGACGCATGAAAAGCTTCAAGTTGTCTGACGCGCAGCTTCATTTCTTTGGCCGTTGTTTCCAAAAAGGCGCGGTCTTTCTCGCCCGCAGGCAACTGAGAACCTTTATACGTCGAAATGCTCGGGTTAATTTTTGATGCCGTTGATCCCACAAAAACAAACTCTGAACCATTCCAATCTAAGAAGGCTTGTATCTCTGCCAATATCGCAAAACCGGCGCGGTGAATTTGATCATAAACCGCTGCTTTTTGCTCTATCGCTTGACGCACGTCGGCAGGTAAATGTGTTAACGACGCCAAAAGCTGGTCGATGGCTGATTTTTCAGCGTCCAGCCTCGAGACATCCGCGTTTAAAATATCAAGGGTCTTTAACGCTGCATATTTTTCATTGGCTTGAGCCGTTTCCGCCGTTGCCTGCGCGCGATCAGCCTGATTTTTTTGTGCCTGAGCGAGCAAAGCCGCTTCATTTTTTTGTATCACCTCAGCAAACTGCGCGGTAAGTCTTTCCTTGGCATCATCATTCGAAACAGCCTGAATCATCGCTTCAATCCGTGTTTTGAGTTCCGTCCATTCCGTTTCTTCTTTAAATTCACGTATTGAAGCTAATTTAATTTCCAGCTCCTCTATCAAAAACTGCTCGGATACACCTTTTTGCGATTTTCCAATTTGCCTGCGGATACTCGCTTCCGATTCAGTATTCACCATTTTTGCTATACGAGTTCGCACAACTGTAAATTCTGAAAGGTTTTTTGACTTGTATCCGTTTTCAAAATTTTCCGCAGATTTAGCCTTTGGAGGATTTGCTTCGATCTCAGAAATTTGAAAAATCTTCCCGCGAATTGATTCGTGATATGCGGCTAAATCAGATTCACGCTGCGCCGGGTCGGCATGCAAATTGGGATAGCCCGGAAAATTCGCATCAAATCCGGATATCTTTTGTTTAGAAAGAACCGCCTGTATTTCAGACTCTGTAAGCCCCAAACCCATAAGCCATTCATAAGCGAGACGCATTTTCTTATACCGATTTTTATCCGGATTTGGCTGTGTCAACTTAGGCTCGGATTTACTTATATGCTCAAGCACGTCCCGCAAGATCGGCGCGAGCAACTCATCGGAATTCAGCTGCCAATAACTTTCGATTTCATCTGCCGGAACTTCTGACGGAACCGTTCCTATTGTTCGCTCCCATTCCCTGACGGGAGTCGTCATATGAAGCCCCTCCGCGCTCGCGGCATTTTCTATGCTCTTGCGAACAACATCCCCTCGGCTAACCTGAAGGGCTCGTGCCGCCTCATCCGGAGTCATTTTTTTCAAAGCGAGAAAATAATTTCGTGTCATCAGATAACGCCATTCCACAAGGCCCGCTTCGTTATATTTTTGTGCCAATCCCCATGCCCTGACCGCATAATCTGAAGCCTGAAGCGCCAACAAAGTTTTTTGTTTTGGATTGCTTTCCGCTTCCATGCGTCCGGCCATTTTTACAAACTCCTCGCGCGCGGAACGCGAATCCCTGCCTCTCTGTAAAACAGCTTTGAAAAACGCGTACGATTTATCAGGCTGAAGGAACTGCCCATCCTTATCGCCGATAAAGAAAACTTGAATGCTAAATTGAAACATATCGCGAAAGGCCTGCGCCGTAATCGCATAACCTAAAAAGCCGCGCATAAATTTCCAAAAATCAACTAACCTTGCGCCAAATGCTTTATATTGAGCCGAATCGGAATCATCCAGACCAGGCGTGGAAACATCCACCATTTCTTGCAATCGATCCATCATTTCTTTACCGCGTTTAGTCTCATCAACAAAATCCCTGCGCTCTTCTGCGCTTGAAACGCGATGGAGAAAATGACTGTGAGCCTTCGCTATCCTTCGAACAGGTTCAGCCCAGGCAACTTCAGATTTAAACTCAGTGCCGGTTAGTTTTTGAACAAACGTTTCCTGTCCATCGGCATTCAGCGGCTGATTGAAAGTACCGACAAAGAAACCTCCCGCGGCGAGCTCGATCATTTCCATCAAGACATCTTTTTGATTTTCGCGTTTCTGGGTTTCGCTATCATATTCAAATGCTTCTAAACCTTCTCGCTGGATATTGGCCTCAAATTCTTCATAAGTTGCCGGCCAGGCACCTTCCCATGGTTTTTTAAAAACAAAGACATCGTAAGTTTCGTTCACAGCCTTATCGCCGTAAGCCTGTACATTTTTTTCGGAAGGAGTAAGCGTCATTCTTAACGTTGGCGGCAAAGCGGATCCCGCCAGAGGATGAATCACGGTTGCCCGGATAAGTCTTCCGGATGCCAAATCCATCGCGATTTTAAGATCGGTGTCATTGCCTTCAACGAAACCAAGTTTGCGCGCAAAATAAAGCGGCATTGGGCTCATCACCGTTAAAGGATTATCAAGCGCTAAAGTGAGATGTCCCTCTTTATCGCGAACAACCCCATAACCCGTGTGACTCATATACCGATTTTGAATACGCGCTTCTTCTGAAGCCGTCGAACCATCATCCCAGCCCCAAAGCATAATCACTAAACTGCGTTTCAATTTCTCCCAAAATTGGCCCGCAGATAATGAACTTAACTGCGCCGCATCAACCGGCTCATGGCGATCATCCCAATACATCCGATAGATCATCATTTCCATTCCCGTTACAAAAGCACCCAGCTCTCTTTTGGCTTGGTCGAGATCGCGCATTTTTGAATCTAACGTGGGGTCAATAATACCGGCGCCCGCATGAACCCCTGTTGGATTCGGAATGGTGATCCCCGCAAATTCAATCGTCGGAGTAAAAGGAACATAATCAGGTTTGTCTTTAATGCGCGCATAAAGCTTTTCATAATGATCCGGCGCGTAGATGCGGGGAGCAGGCTTGCCGGCATGACTTTCCAACAAGTTACTTTCCTGAATAAGCTGTTGAACTAATTGTTTGCCAAAAGGATCTTCGACAAAAAACCGAAGGAATCTTGCCATTTCAACATAATTCAATTCTCTTTCAGCGCGAATCTGATTCAGTCTGGCGAGAATTGGCAAATAAATACGCCGCTTATCGATTTCTCCCTGCATACTTGAAATCAAAGCTTCATCAATCGGAGCGTAATGTTCCGCAAATTTTCTTGCATCCGCCGCACTTTCAGTTTTTTCGGGGGCAACCGCTTCGGGTGTTTTTATCTCAAAACCATGTTCCGCCGCAAATGCATCTAATGATTCCTGAATGTACGCGGCATGACTAAGAACCAAAACAAGCCCAAAATACTTTATGTTTTCTGTTTTGTGCCCGGGGAGCTTGAAGGGCAGAAACTGCTGCTGGTCAGGGCTTTTAAATGCAAAATCATAATGCGCGTCATTGAGTTCAATATGATGATCGGATTTAAAATTGGCATCCGATCTTCGTCTCGTATCTTCAAGAATTTTAAATCGATCCGGAATAGCTTGCGTTGCCGATTGATATTTTTGTATAAGCTCTAAATTCACCGGTGATTTAAGCGAGGCGCCCCCGCGACCCACTTCTAGCTTCGATGTTTCTTCAGCTAAAATTCTTTGCGCCAAGGCATAAACTTTTCTCAGCTGCCGTTGCTCTTCTTCTGAAACCCGCATCTCAGAGCGAGCTGTTCTTGTCTGCAGACCCACTCCGGCAGCCGCTAAAATAAGTCCAAGACTGCCGTCTGAATTTTGTCCTTCGAAGCGGCGAACCACCGCATCGATTCGTTTTAAGTCTCCTCCGCGGGAAAGAAATAGCCGCAGAGCTTCCGCTATAACGCCTTCAGGGTGAATTTCAAAAAGTTCTACGGCAAGCGCCAAAATGCGGCCGGCTGCATCTTTTCTGGTTTCAGAATCCACCGAATATCCGGCCGTTGTTAATTTTGATTCAAATTTAAAATAAAAGGTATGTGGCAAGTTAAGTTCGATTCTGGCAAACCCATCTATTAAAATTTCAGCCGGAATTTCGGAAGCAAATTGAGCGCTCATTTGCCAAGGTTGTTTTCGTGAAGGATCAATTCCTGCGCGAAGAAGCGCCTTTGAAATGTCTTTCTCTAATTCAGCTTTGTTTTTAAGTTCAATCCAAATAAGTCCGGCCGGTCCATTCAACCCAATCGTGACTGGGAATTGAGAATTAAGATTGGGCTGTTCCCGTTTTACTCTTTCAGCCATAGCGGATGCTAAGTTTTCAGCGCGAAGCGTAATCTCGCGAGATTCAGAACGCGCTGCCAAAATAGAAGGCCGAATTAAATAGCGCTGCGCTTGCATGTTTTGTAATTCTTTAGGAGATGGTAAACCAAAACGTGCCGCTGTTAATTCCCCCGCAATCAAAGCACGCAATTCATCCGCGGGTGATTGTTTGCCGGTTTTTGGCGACAAATGATAGGCCGGCAAATTTCCCGACCAGGGTGCAAAATAATAAAGTACTTCCACATCCCGTTTGGATTGTCTTGATGATTGCGTCGACCAAAGCTTAAGAGCTTCGCTGATCACTTTCCAGGAACCAATATGATGAGGATGACTATCCACACGATGCGGAGCCACCACGGTAAGCACCGCGTCTTGCGGAGCGTCTTTCATCGAAAGCTCAAATTGCATAAGCAAATGCTGCATGATAACCGCGGCATGATCTTCCATCTCATGGACTGTCCGTAAGCCCTGAGGAGCGGATGACGGATATCCTAAAAACTCCGGAAAAAAATTCGCACGAATTTTTCCCGGATAAGCCCGGTTGAAAAAATCAAT
>CAZSVD010000258.1:0-5687 GCA_964610145.1 uncultured bacterium
CTTTTGTGGGGTATGATCGCAGCGGGCTTTGCGTTGGTAAAAAAACACAAGCTGCTTTCGTTTTCCATATTTTGGCTATTTGTAACCCTCAGCGTTGAGTCGAGCTTTATCCCTCTCGATGATGTTATTTTTGAGCATCGAATGTATTTGCCAATGGCAGGCTGTGCAATTTTCGTTGCGACCGCTCTCTATTTAGCAAAAAAAAATTTAAAAATATATTTTGGGGTGGCTTTCTTGGTGATTTCGATGCTCGGTTTTTTAACTTATTCCCGCAATCAAGTCTGGCAAACTGATGTTTCGCTTTGGCAAGATGTTGTTAAAAAGTCTCCGCATAAAGCACGAGGTTATTACAATTTGGGTTTGAACTACGATACATTAGGGGACATAGTCAAAGCCGAAGCTTTTTATAAAAAGGCCCTTGAAATTGACCCCAATTTTTTGTTGGCCTTGATTAATTTGGGAATTATCGATGCTGAAAACAAGCGATATGATGCCGCCATTAAAGAACTAACTCATGCCTCTCGATTAGCGCCTCGCGACGCGACGACTTTTGATAATTTAGCGGTCGCATATTTTGAAAAAGGGGATACTCAGAATGCTTTGCTTAACTTCCAAAAATCCATGGAAGCGGACCGTTATTACCCAGGAGTTTATCATCACGTCGGAATCATTTTGCGTGACAACGGAAGATTAGAGGACTCTATTCCTTATTTTGAAAAAGCGATTAGTCTCAACCCCTATTTCACAGCGGCGATATTTCAGTTAGCTAAAACTCAAATTTTGCTCAAGCGTCCTCAAGATGCAAAGTTTTGGATTGCAAAACTAGAGGAGCTGCGGCAGGGTGATTTAATAGCCGAGCTTGAGAAGCTGAGCTCGAAGAGAGGGTGATTTTGCCCTACGCAGACATTTTTAGATGTTATAAGAAGTTATATTGCTATATATGCTGATATTGACATACAGTGCTTTATAGAATAAATTGTTATTAGGTCGAACGAGCGTTTCCTGGTTTTTATGGCGGTATGTGTTTGAAAGGTAATTCAGGTACCAAAGGTGAATGCGATGGTCAGATCAGAAATTGCTAAAGTAACATCAGAGGCACTGTGTCCTACCGACACATTTTTTTTATGTCCGGAGCAAAGTGCCAGGCACTTTGAGGGTTTTCCGGGATCAGTTCGCACAGAGATGTTAGAGGGTGCCAGGCACCATGCATTTGACACTATATATACTGCGATTTTTTTCACTTCAACGTTTCACCGCGGAGTTGTAAAGCATGGCTAGACTTCCGCGTGTTCATTTACCCGGAGTGCTTTATTACGTAACCCAGCAGGGTGTTCAAGATCGACCTCTCTTCCGCGACTCTGAAGATTATCAAACTTACCTCGATTTACTTGCTCAGTACAAAACGAAACATGAATTCAAGATTTTTGGTTGGGCACTCAACGAAGACAAAATTCATTTGTTGGTCGAACCGTACGGTCAGGTAACGATTTCCGAAATTATGCGTGATCTCACATCTCGATATTCCAAATTTTCGAACGGACGCTACGGCGGAACCGGTTCGTTGTTCAAGGGTCGCTTTCATAATGTGATGGTTGAAAAAGAAATGTTTTTGATCCAGTCCATGCGTTGGGTTCGAGCGATGAAAGACTGTTCGGCTGTCGTGGCACACTCTATGGTCGATTTTCAGAAAGGATTGCGCGGTGAAATTAAAGAAGTTGTTGCGGTTACGGGGGCAGGCGCGGATATCCCTTTTTTAAATTTGCTGACACCGATGAACGGCGAAGAACAAGAGATTTTTTCGCAAAAGCTGAAAGAGCCCGTGATTGGATCCAAAGATTTTGTGATGAAGGTGCGCGCACAGATTTCGGGCGCGGCTGTAAAAGTGCAAAAAGAAAAAGCGGTTTTTTCAGAGGTTCACACGGTATTGAAAGTCGTGTCATCGCCATTTGTTATTTCAAAGTGGTCTGTCGCGGGTATCGCCATGATCGCATGCGTGGCGATTGCAATTCCCGTTTCTCAATTTTATCTGTCACATTTCAGTGCGGTTCGGCCTGTCGCGCAGGTTGTTAAGCCCGTTACTCATCTGGCTCAAACTTCCGCGATTCCTCCCGAAGTTTCAAAGCGCTTGAAAGAAGAGATGCTGAAGCTTGAAGGTACGGAGTGGGATGTGAAACTTATTTCTAAAAATAAAGGCAATGCACCGGCGATTGAATATGATCGTATCAGTTTTAAACATGATCAGGTCAGTTCCAAAAAATTGGCCGCGATGGGATTTACGCCGACTTTCTATACGTTGACCGGCAATGAAGATGGTACCGTTATCTGGGAAACGATGCAAACAGGTCCGAAGGGTGAGGTTGTGGCATGGCGTGGGGAATGGAATCAGGGTGAGATGCGCGGAGTTTTAAGCCAGCAGCTTGCCAGCGGCGAAACACGAGTCTTTCAATTTATTGGGAGCCGGTAATGAAAAATTCGAGATTGATATCCTTTGGGCTTTTGGTTTTCGGGTTATTTATTTATTTGCCGCAAGGGTTTTCGGAGCAAAGCAAGGGCGAAGAAACTGCGAAGCCAAGCATGATGACGGGAAAGATCATGGGCAAAACGCGTCAGAATATTAGCGTTGAATATGAAAATAAAGGCGATCAGACTTTTGAAGCTTTGATTCCGATAGACTCGAAAACTAAATTGGCGGGATATAAAAAGTTTCAAGATATTCAAGAAGGTGATGTCGTTCGTGTTGAAATGTTGAAAACTTTTGTCACGGATGATGATGGAAATGAAATTAAGACCGGAACTCTGGCGACATCCATAACATTGATTCGAAGCAATACAGCAGGAAAACTGGTTTCACGAGAAAGATAAAATGAACGGAAAAAATTCTAAACCCATACCGGTGCCGAAGGTCAATACCGCAGAGCGGTGTTTCAAGAATTTTGTCGTTTATCTGACTGTGGCTTCGATTGTGACCTTTGGTGTTCCTTATGACGCAACCCGTTTCCTGCCGGATCCTGTGCATCAGATGATTCAAAATATGTTTGGAATTAAAGATGCGGATGCATTTCAAATTAAACGCGTGATGAGAGGTTCAACTGATTTATCAACGAACGAAACAACCGTGCAAACACTTACGGGTGTTAATGGCGGTGTCGATTTGGATGTGAATAAATCTTTTTTAATTATGTCGGTCTCAGCTGGTACGACGGCTGAATTAGCGAGTGTTTCCCATATTATGGGGCAAATTGATGGACCTGATTCGTTGTTGTTTGTGCGTGCGACAGGAACTGCAACGGTCATTGTTGAGTGGACGGTTGTGGAGTTCAAATCGGGTGTCACTGTCTCCGGTGGTATTACGAACATCCCTGACCAAGGTGCGGGTAATCTTGTTAAGACAGTCACTTTACCCGCGGTTATTTCAACATCAAAGTCATTTCCATTAATTACTGATTGGGAACGCGGCGCAAACGCGACTGTTGACGAGCGTACTACTTATACAGCGGCATTGGGTGCGGGGGCAACGACCGATACTCTAACTATCTCTCGTTCTGAAGCTGCCAGTGGATATAACTCACAGCTTTCTTATCAGGTCGTGACATTTGACAAAGATGTAAACGTGCAGCGTGGAACGACATATCTCAATGGTGTCGCTTCAACGACTGTGAATTTGACAACCGGAGGTTATACGGCGCCCAATCCCAATAAAACATTGCTGACCATGACAGGTATGCCTCATGCCAGTGTGAATGGTATTGAAGGACGTTATATGGTTCGAGGATTGCTTTCAACTGCAGCCTCAACCAGTAACACGTTAACATTTACCCGTGAAAACGCGACGAATGGTGTTACCGTGGATTGGCATTTAATCGAGTTTCAAAATCAAGTTTTGAATCAGTATGGAACTGCCACTATGAACAGTGCCGTAGCAACAACAACAACAAACCTTGCCACTTCGATTGATACCAATCGTACATTTGGATTTATCCAGACTTCCGGTGGATTCTCAACGACAACATCATATGCGGATGATCTTGCTGTGAGAGCAAATCTTTCAAGTTCCGTTGGGCTTGCTTTTACTCGTGCTTCGACTTCGATTACATCGTTTACCACGTACTCAATGGCTGAATTACCGCCAGTAAATTTGCTTACTCCCAACGGAACTGAAACGGGCGCAAGCGCATGGAAGATTGGTCAAACGAAAGATGTCACCTGGGAATATGCTGATGTTATGACTTCGGGCGGCGGGGGCACGAGTGGTCAGAGGCGCGTCGATTTGTTGCTTTCGACGGATGGCGGTTCGAATTATAACCTCACAATTGCATTGAATCAAAACGCTACTCAAGATCAAGTTGGATCTTATCCGGGTAAGGGTAGCTATGCTTGGACCATTCCGGTTTCAATTTCTTCAACTAAATTAATCGGAACATCATTGCGCGTGAAAGTTGATACGGTTGCGGCAGATGGGCTTCCGGGTGGACGCGATTTTGATACTTCAGACGCTAATTTTGAAATCAAAGGGCAGCTTGCTTTAACGGCACCTGCTGCAGGCGCAAATTGGGTTGTGGGCGATGTAAATAACATTGGTTGGAATTTATACGGAGATTTCGCGGGGCAGAGTTTAACCGGAACTTTATATTATTCAACGAATGGTGGCGGAGCCTGGACATCGATTTCCGGCAGTGTTCCGCTGGGCGCTTCGTCAGGAACTTCGGTTGGCACCCAAACTTATGCTTGGACGGTTCCTGATGCTTTGGGGTCTAACACTCTCGTGAAACTAGAACTTAATGGTGACACGACTTACACAACCACGACATCACCCGGGGTGTTTAATATTAAGCGCAGATTAACAATTACCGCTCCTAACGGCGGTGAATCCTGGCAAACATTGACAAATAACAATGTGACTTGGGATTATCGCGGTCAAACAGGTGTTGGAACCGTTACTTTGCAGTACACGATTGATGCGGGTGTGAATTGGCTTGCAATGGCGTCTGCTCAGCCGATTAATGGCGGGGTGGGAGATACTCCTCCGAATAATGGAAAAGGAAAGTATGTTTGGACTATTCCTAATACCGCAACCGGAGCAAATACGAAGGTTCGCATTACGAGTGATTCTGATGCGACTGTTACCGATGACTCGGATGCCGTATTTACCGTCGTTCCGACAGTGCGAGTTGATACTCCGAATGGAGGCAATACTTTATATGTTGGTAATAGCTACAATATTACTTGGACTGTGGCTCCGGCCGTTACGAACGTCAAGCTCGAGTATTCGACCGATGGTGGATCAAGTTATATTGTCCCTTCCATTACAGATACAACGAATGCTCAAAATGTAAGCTCTACAACAGGTAGTTATTCTTGGACTGTTCCGAATGCGGTTGGAACGAATCTTAAAGTGCGCGTTAGTAATGCCGCCAATACCGCGATTAATGATGCTTCGGATACCGCATTTACGATCAAATCAAAAATCTCGAATGTGACGCCCAATGGCACGACGAATGCGACAAATAACTATAATCAAAACATACCGATCGGGTGGACAGCGGGTGGAACTTTAGGAAATGTGCGTGTTAAATTGGGAACGGACGGTGTGTCTTTCCCGACTACGATTATTAGCTCGACTCCCGGTGGAACCGGTTCAGCGACTTGGAGCCCGGGTACGCAGGCTCCTGGATCTTATTATGTCCGTG
>CAZSVD010000259.1:0-3028 GCA_964610145.1 uncultured bacterium
GACAGCTCAACCCGCCATCAACCTTGCTTTGGGTGCGGTTTTTTCCGCGGCTGAAGTTGTTCCGCTTGTGCTGTTAACGCTGGAAGCTTGGGACTTTATCAGTCTTCGCTATAACCAAAGCATTGTGGATGTCAGCCCGGAAAAATTTCCGCATAAATGGTCCGTGATGTTTTTGATGGCGGTCGGCTTTTGGAACTTTTTAGGAGCGGGTGTTTTTGGATTTTTGATTAACCTGCCGATCGTGAGTTATTACGAGCACGCAACCTATCTCACCTCGAATCATGGACATGGTGCTTTGATGGGGGTTTATGGAAACCTTGCTTTAGCCGCGCTTGCATTTTGCGCACGCATTACGGTCAAGCCCGAAAAATGGAATCACCGGATTTGGAATGTTTCGTTTTGGAGCATTAACCTGGGATTAGCGGCCATGCTCTTCTTGAGCATTTTTCCTGCCGGAATTTATCAGCTGGTGCAAAGTTTTAATCATGGGTTTTGGTTTGCGCGTTCTGAAGCGGTGATTCAGTCCGATTTTTTCCAGAACGTCACTTGGCTTAGGGTTGTGGGTGATTTGCTTTTTGTGGTCGGCGGGACGGTGCCGATTATGTATTTCATGGTAACACGCTGGTTCTCTCTGCGTCCGGCTCAAAAAAATAATCCGTAAAGCGTTCTTTGCGTGGTTTTTTTAAGGAGAGATTGTGAATTTAAGAATGGGTGTTATTTTTCTGATGGTTTCTTTTTGTAGCTGGACGGCGCATGCGGCGGAAACCGTTCAAGAGATTCCGGCTTGGAAAAAGCCTTTTCAGGCGCATTCGATTGCGGGCTCAGACTGGAGTTTAAAGCCGGGCATTGAAAGCCGCTACCGCTTTGAATACCGCAATAATTTCAATCTCCGTGATCAAACTTACGAAGACGACGCGATTAACTTGCTGCGCAATCGGATTAATCTCGACTTGATTTATCAGCCCGAAAAAGAGGGCGGAAAAATGCGGTTTTTTTCCGAGGCGCAGGATTCGCGCAGTTTTGCTTCAAGCGCGCTGAACCGTAACGCGGGGTTTGTGAATGAGTTTGACCTCCGGCAACTTTTTGCGGAATGGTCGGGCGATCCCGAAAAAATACCGGTTCAGATTAAAATCGGGCGGCAAGAGTTGAGTTATGGCGATGAACGTTTGGTTGGTGCCTTTAATTGGAGTAATGTCGCGCGCGTGTTTAATGCCGCGAAATTGGTTTACTCTCCAACTTCTTGGCTTCAGCTCGATTCATTTATTTCGCGGGTTGTGCGGGTTGAGCGCGAGCGTCCCGATCATGATTCTTCTAATGATAATTTTTTTGGATTGGTATCGGCGGTGAAGCCCGCGAAGGAGCATGTGCTCGACACTTATTTTTTCGCTCGTAATTTGCGTGATAATAGTTTGGCGAGTGAGCGCGCGGGTATCCGGGGGCCGCTGAAAGAGTACACGCTCGGGAATCGTTTTCGCGGTAAGAAATGGAATTTTGATTATGGTACCGAATATGCCATTCAATTCGGAAGCCGCGCGCATGATGATATCCAAGCCTGGATGTTTCATCAGGATCTTGCCTACACCTTGGACAAGCTGCCTTGGGCACCCAAGCTATTGAGCGAGTTTAATCACGCGTCGGGAGATCGCAATCCGACGGACGGGGTCACGCAGACTTTTGACCAGCTTTATCCCACGAATCATGACAAGTACGGGTTCATGGATTTAGTCGGCTTGAGGAATATGAATAATGTCCGGTTAGGGCTTTCCGTTAAGCCCTGTTCACAGGTGACATTGAGCTCGGATTTTCATTGGTTTTTCCGCGATGCCAAAGAGGAAGCGTGGTTCTCAGCTTACGGAGTTTCGGCAAGAGCCGCAAATGTGCGCGCCGGTCGTCAAATCGGCGAAGAGTTGGACTTAACGGCAACAGTCAAAATAACGCAAAACCTGAACGGATTGATCGGATATTCCCATTTTTTTGCCGGGCCGTTTATTCAAGATACCGGCAGCAATGATGATGCTGATTTTTTTTATGTTCAAACTGTTTTTAAAATTTAGAAAGTTAATTTAAACAAGGGGGAGTTATGATCAACGCGGCGGACAAAAGCAGAAAACAGAGAATGTGTTTTCTTGCTGTTTTTTTCTTTTCTTTTTTTAGTGTTTTCTCTTACCCGGGATGGAGCGCAACACCTGAGGCAGAAGAAATTAAGGGTGAGGAACAGGCTGTTTTAACGAATGCGCCTGAAGTCCCACCGCCGATCACACGCAAGCACTCCACCAAAGTGATTGTAAAAATAGAGGTTCGTGAAGCCGTCAGCCGGCTTGCGGATGGAGTGGATTACACTTTTTGGACTTTTGGCGGTCATGTGCCCGGTCCTTTTGTGCGCGTACGTGAGGGCGATCTTGTTGAGGTTCATCTTAGTAATCATCCTGACAGTAAAATGCCGCATAACATTGATCTTCATTCCGTTACGGGACCGGGCGGCGGCGCGGCGTCTTCATTTACAGCGCCCGGGCACACGTCCATTTTTTCATTTAAAGCCATCAATTCGGGGCTTTATGTTTATCATTGCGCGACGGCTCCCGTTGGTATGCATGTCGCGAATGGAATGTACGGATTGATTTTGGTTGAGCCTAAGCATGGCTTAGAGAAAGTCGATCGAGAATACTATGTCATGCAGAGCGAGTTTTATACCAAAGATAAATACGGCACCGCAGGACTGCAGCCTTTTGATATGGAGAAAGCTTTGAAAGAACAGCCCGATTATGTGGTGTTCAATGGTTCTGTCGGAGCTTTGTCGGGAGATGCTGCTTTGAAAGCAAATGTCGGTGAAACGGTGCGATTATTTGTCGGTAATGGTGGGCCGAATTTAGTTTCGTCTTTTCATGTAATCGGTGAAATTTTTGACCGGGTGTACATTGAGGGAGGAGGCATTTTTTCCAGTAATGTTCAAACTACTTTGGTTCCCGCTGGCGGATCAGCCATTACTCAATTCAAAGTTGAAGTGCCCGGGACTTATATTCTTGTGGAT
>CAZSVD010000260.1:0-7041 GCA_964610145.1 uncultured bacterium
AATTAACCTCTTCTATCAAAACCCACGCATTGGAAGTACTTGCTGAAGCAAACACTTTGACATATCGGGAATCACGACTCGCAAAATTAATGGTCTGCAACCCATTATAATTTTCATTTTTTCCTGTTCCATCAAAAACAGTATCCCAATTCACCCCATCGAGCGAAACATCCACGCGATAATTGTAATAAATGCGCCCATCCCCATCATAAAAATGCACTTGAACCTGATTAGCATCCTTCACCAACCCATAGTCAACAACGCCAACTTCCGCCAACCGTTCAGTAGTTCCGCTTACTGGACCTCCGTAAGTCATCCAATAATGATTATCACCACCTTCGGCGTCCAATCCGTCGGTGGCATATTTTGTATATTGTGTATATCCGTTAGGGGCACGATCCAAAATCACAAGTCCGCCACCCGATACAGCCGGCTCATTGACATGCTTGCGAACCTGAAGCTCTTCCACCGCGACATAGTTGTATGTTCCGCCGGAGGCCAACATTCTCACATAGCGCGCACTAACTTCTCCACTCTTCGAATTAAAGTCCTCATGCCCGCCGTAATACGCACGATTTTCACTTGTCCCATCGTAGAATGTCGACCAGTGCACGTTATCCATCGAATATTCAAACGCCACATTACTGTTCCAGCGTCCATCTTGGTCATAAAGATCCAATCCAATCTCATCGAATGTACGGTATTTGTTTCCGGACTGATCCACCGAGCATGAAGTTGCGGTCGCACACAAATCTAAGACCCCAACAACACCCAATGTACTTGCCGGAACATTCACATAAAGAAAGGTATTGTGATTGCCGGCAGTGCTGACACTTCCGTTATTAGCGGCATCCGCACGATCCAGGGTTGAATAAACCAATGGCCCCGTGCTGATAAATTTTCCACCCATCGATTGAGACGCATAATTGAGACCTTGAACATAATCCCGATCCAGCCCTTCAATGTAAGTCCACCCATTCCCCACATATCCAGATGAAAATACGCGAACATAGCGGACATTTTTTTCATCGAATTGAATCGTCTGACGACCTTCAAAATCCGCATTTGTCCCCGTGCCGTCAAAAACAGTGCTCCAACTCATTCCATCCGCAGAAACATCAAGACGATAATTCGCATGCACATATCCATCAAGGAAGTCTATGCTCAGCTGATTTGTCATTTTTGCTGTTTCAAAGTCGATCACACCAAGCTCAACCATTTGCTCATCACCAAATGACGGCAAAGACCAACGCCCAACATCACTATCCAACTGGTCATGCGTAATCAAATAAGAACCCATATTATCCGTGTAACCAGACAAGCTTTGTAAAGGATTGGTTCCGGCTTGATTCTTCATAATTGAAATTTCAGAAATATTGATGTCGTTATAAGCATTATCACCGGCTGCTGAAATGCGCACATACTTCGCTGTCGTATCCGCAAAAGTAATCACACGGTCATTGCGATAAAAAATATCATCGCGCGTATCCACATAGGCCACAGCCCAATGGACATTGTCATTTGAAACCTCAACTTTGACTTTTGATGAATGACGATTATCCTCGTTGTAATACTGAATACGCACCTCATTAATGGTTCGAGGCGATGAATCGCTCGTCGGTGCCAATTTGATTGTTGCAACCTCAGCAAAGCCATGATTCGCGGGAACGGCCGTTGTCGCCCAATTCGCCGAAGCCGCCGCGCCAATATCTGCGCCGCCATCAATCAAAGCATTGCGCGTTGTTGTGCTGTAGGTAGCAGCCTGGGTGGGACTCGTCATCAGGGTTGCGCCACGGCTAAACAGAGCGTAATTTTCCGTATTTGAGTGATAAGCTGAGATTTCTTCGATATGTGCATAAGCATTTGAAGAGCTGCCCGAAGATGAAATGCGGATGTACCGTACAGCTTGCTCGTCAAACTGTATCGATTGTAACCCTTGAAAATTAGTTCCTGAATTTGTTCCGTCAAAAACCACCTTGAAATTTGTAGGGTCCTCTTCTGTTGCGATTTCCAACTTATAATTGTAATAAACTCGTGAATCTCCATCCCAAAGATGAGTATCAATAGTATTAATCAACCGGTTTTGCCCCATATCAATCACTCCCAGAGTAACCAAAGTTTCATTTGAGGGAGCATTTGCCCAGGCATAGCTCTTGAGGTCGCTACCGGTAATCGCAAGCCCACCGTCAATTAACGCATCCGCGTTGTGCAAAACTGCTTTTCCGGTACCATCAAGCGCTGAAATCACTTTAGATCCCATGGACATTGCCGCGTAATTCTGTACTTGCACATTTTTTAACTGCACTTCCTTAATACGAGCATACCCATCACTGAATCCGGAGGCATAAACCCGAACATAGCGAACGTCACGGGACTGAAAATCAATCGATTGATTACTTTGAAAATTAATATCTTTTCCTGTGCCATCAAAAACAGTAGTCCAATGACGATTATCAGAGCTCACATCAACACGATAGTTATAAGTTACCCAACCGGAATAACCCGGATGATCCCACAAATCCAAGTCAATATGGTTAGCAGTCTGAACCTTGCCGTAATCAATAACGCCCATTTCAACCATGTCTTCCGAAGCGCCGGTATAAGCTTTATGCCATACGTTTTGATCATATCCCGTGTATCCATCGACGGCATTTTGACCGGTATAGTTTGACGAATAATTTCCCATATCGCTTAAAATCTTAACTTTTCCATCGGTATTTTCTTTATTATTAAAATCCGTTCGATAGCTCGCGGAAACATCCTCAAGATGCATATAAGCATTTGCGCTTGAACCGCTTCCTGAAAAGCGAATATAGCGGACATCCTGATCCTCAATTGCGATCTTTTGATCGCCCCAATAATTAATACTGCTATTCGTGCCATCAAAAGCGGTAGACCAGTGAATATTGTCCGTTGAAACTTCTATTTTGTAGTTGTAGAAATAGCGATTATCACCATCCCACAAATGCATACCGATTTCATTAATCTTCCGTGTTTGCCCTAAATCTAAAGTTCCTAAATTCACCAAACTTTCATTGGATGCGGCAGGAATTGTCCAATAGGCTTTTTCATTGCTTGCACCTTTATCAAGTCCAGTATCGAGAGCAGCATTTTCATGTGAACTCCCCGTTCCCGTCAGCAGCCAACGAGCTCCAAAAGTTAATTTGGCATAGTCAATATCTTGTTCGAGACTTACTTTTATGTCCTCGATGCGGGCTTCCGCAGAATAATTGCTTCCAGAAGATGAAATTCGAATGAAACGGGCATTGCGTTCTTCAAACTGAACCTTTTGATCGCCCTGAAAAATCAGATCAAGCCCTGTGGCATCTGCAACTGTGGTCCAATTGACCCGGTCATCTGAAATTTCTATCTTATAATTGTAGAAAAAGCGTGCATCTCCGTCCCAAAAATTCAAATTCACCGTATTGATTGCGCGTACCTGTCCAAGATCAATCACTCCCATCTGATACAGATCTGCGCTGCCACTCTTCGCCGAAACTGACCAATAAGTTTTATCGTTATTATCCAATGCAGCAGACGCATTGTATTGCTCATCCCCCGTTGAACGATCAACTAAAAATGTAGCGCCATTACTTTGGGTCGCATAATTAATGCTGTAAGTCTTTTCACGTGTGACGCTGATATCCGAAATACGTGCCTCCGCATCATGATCCGTACCGGCCATTGAAATCCGGAAATAACGCAATTTTTGATCATCAAAACTAAATGTTTGCACGGATCCGGCTAAATATTTTTTTCCTAAGTCCGTTGTATCCGTAATGACCTTCCAGTTTCCATCCAAATCCATTGCTTCGATTTTAATGCTTGAATAATAAGAGCCTTCAGCTCCTTCAAGGCGCAGTGAAATCGAATTCACCAAACGATCCGCGCCCAAGTCTAAAACGCCCATTTTAGTTAAGGTCGTCTTAGATGCAGTTGCAACAATCCAATCCGTATCCATACTTCCGACCCCGCTATCGACTGCATTTTGACCCTGTCCATTCGCAACAGTAGCGGCATCCTCAATAATTTTGGCACCCTGCCAGGCAGTCGCAAAATTAAAACCATACGCGGGAATCATACCGGTTTGCGTACCTCCGCCATTTGGTAAATTGGGCTGATCGGGTGCCGTTTGTGTCTGAACCTGCAAAAATGGCTGATCTCCAAAGGTATTTCCTAAAACAGTCGTAATCATTTCCTGCGTGGTGTCATAGTTATAGTTAACCTGAGCTGTCATTAAGGTCTGCACACCGACAGAAGCAACCGTCAACAAATCCTTCATTTGCTGAAACTTCGCATCCGCTGCAATTTGTGCAAACCATTGCTTTTCAGTGGTAGTCATTGAGGCAAGAGACAAATCGCTCGGTAATGTATTCAGCGCAGAAACTGATGTTGCCACAGCATAGTCTTGGACCGACCGTAAACCGGCAACCGTATTCTTTTGATCCACAGCAGTATATTTGATTGAACCGACCATATCAGCTGCTTCCGCAAACGGACGATTTTGCATAAAAACATTGCGGGAAACTTCTTTCACCTTCGTTCCTGTCGCATCAAAAGTGACTGTATAATCAATTTGATCACGAATCCCGCGATAATAACTTTGCTGAGTACGGGTTCCCAACTTGGCGTAATCATAAGCATGTTTGATGGTTGCTGTAGCGTCTATACCATTTAAGCTACGAGTTTCTGTCAGATACAAACGATCCGTCTTGCCCGCAGCAGCAGCAGCGCTTAGACGATTTCCCATCGTGTCGCGATAAATAGACGTCACAACCTGATCAGCGCGCTTTTGACCGCCATTATTCGAATAAGAAACCGTAAAGTCTGTAAGCTCATTTCCGCGGCCTCCACCAAAGTAGACCTCGGCAGACAAAAGCTTAATGCGCTCGACACGCTTAGACGGAATATCAAACTGCTGTTCAATTGTCGTTTCTTTTGTGGGAGGCTGATATTCAAAGCTTTGTCGTTTATACATAGTTCCGTCCGCAAGATAAGAAGTCAAAGTACTTGCCTGGCGAACGTAATTCTTAACGTTATCCGCTGAATATGGGATTGAGGTTCCCGCGGATGTCAAAAAGTTTTGTCCATCATACGTAATCGATTCAATTTCCGCGGTTCCGCGTCCGGAGACGTCCGTACTCTTGGTGTCAGACAAAAATGCAATTTTTGTCCGGCTCGAATCGGTATAATAAATAGTACGGGCAACGCTGCCGGAAAACTGATAAAGATCCAGCGCCTGCGCACGCGATAATTCACGCGTATTATAAAATGAGTTGGCTTTGTCACGAATCGCAGGTAGAACGCCGTTGTCGCTCCAGGAAAGTGCAATCGCCTCTCCGTCAGAGGTGCGTACATAGTTGGCTCGAATAACATATGTTTTGCCATCAGCTGCTTTCCACGAAAAGTAATCATTTTCATCATCTGAAATTTTCATGACTTCTGAATTTGCTGTCAGCCCAGCAACCGCCTGTGTTAACGCAGTTGAGCCTGAACCAGCCGGAAAAGCATTAACAATACCCAAAAGAATTGCCGGCACTTGAGCACCTTTTAAAACTTCTTGAGCGCGAATTGCATACCCTGTCACATCAACGCTTCCATCCGCCAATGTTTCCTGGCGCGCAATGGACTTAATGACTTTAAAATCCAAAGATGCATAGGTCGTAATCTCACGAACCTTATCATCTCCGCCAATCTGTCTCGTAATTGAAACAGAGCTCAATGAAGTGAGTTCATGAAAGTACCAATTTTTTTTGCCGTCTTCGGTGTAAGATGCAAGAGAGTAAGTTTTTGTTCCATCCATGCTCTTCCAAAGGAAAGCACTGTCTCCATTGCTATCAAGGCGAGTAATCGATCCCAATTTAATATCTGCCGCAGCGGCTGTAAGTGCAAGGGACATTGTGTTGAAAGAATCACCGCTGGTACTGCTCAGAGCGTCCATCGCAGCTTTCGCAGAAGCAATTTGATCATTCCATGCAGTTTGTGTCATCGACAACACACCTGGCTGAGTTTTTAGAATATTGAGTTCATCGGAATTACGGTACACGGGAACACCGGTATCCATAAAATAATTAGCACTAATCACGTAAGATCCATCTCCCAACACATCCAACTGGACGGTTTTTCCAACTGCTTTGACATTGGGATCATTAAATGGAGCGTTTAAATCCAATATTTCGATCGCGTTTTCAGTGGTGGTCTCTCCCGCAGCGAGCCCTCGCATCAATCCCGTAGCTTCAGTTTCCTGAGCGGTTAACTCCCGTTGCTTACGGAAACTAAGCGTTGCCGGAAGATCTGCAAATTCACTGTTGGTAAAACCAGTGACGATATATGTAATTCCTGTCTTCACGCCATAGGCTTCTTTCTTTTGATTTTGCAATGTGTACTGGCTCTGTTCACCGGCACCGAATGACGAGTTAAGTTTAGATTCAATACGAGTCCAAGTTCCGGTAATCCCGTAGTAGTTGGCATCCGCCTCGGATTGAGATGTGATTTTCATGTCTGTTTGCTTAGCATACTCGAGAACCAAAGGTACCGTTGTGGCGACTCCCTGGTCATCTAACTTAAATTCACTGAAATTTCCGTTTTTATCCAGTGCGTATCCACTGATGGAATAAGTTCTATGGAGACCATCATCACCGGTAATTTGCACTGTTCGTGAATACTTCGTCTTTGCGGTTCCGATTGTTTGCGGAACAAAACCTTCCCCTAAATTTTCAGAAATTCGAACCCAATCGCCCTTAATTCCGGAATAGGTTGTCGAATCTTCTTTAACTTGCATGGTTCTCTTCGTATTCCGGGTAACCGCAAAATTCGAATCCAGTTTATTAAAAAGATAGGTCGTATCGCCATCAGCCAACTGAAGACTGTATTCTGTGTCGTTTGTCGGAGTAAATTTAGCTCCCAAACCTGAGGTGATTTTGAGCCATTCGCCGGTATGCCCTTCGATGGTTGTCTCTTTCTCTCCGTTGGGACCCTTTTTGGGCTCCTGCATCGAAAGCGTTACCGGGCTTGAACTGCTAAATTTTTGGTCATATCCCT
>CAZSVD010000261.1:0-3769 GCA_964610145.1 uncultured bacterium
GCATGGGTAGAAGAGCGTGGTTTAACGGGAAGAGTTTATGGATCGATTTAAGCGGGGTGAAAATTATTTTGGGTTAGAGATTTTTTTACCGCTTTTTTTATTGAGCGATGAAAAAATGTTTTATGCCGCGGCATTATTTCCTTTTGTCGCGGGAACGACTTTGCTTTTGCTCGAGATGATGCGCGCACAGTCACGCTCCGCGCTTTTTACATTTTATTTATTCTGGCTTGCGGGTTGCGGCGCGCTGGCATGGCTCTATGCGGCTATTCCTCCTTATTGGATTTGGAGTGTCTACCTGCTGATTCCCAAAAGTGTTTGGGAGCCTTCCGATGTGTTGCGCAAAAAGCCTTTTTTCTTCGGGTTTAAAAAATATTACAAACGCCGCTTGCTTGAATTAGCCACCGCGCTGTCGGTGTCTCTCGTGTTTGCGGTGTGTTTTGTTTGGTTGCGGATGTATTTTGAAGGTCCCGTTCTTTGGGTTCTTATTTTGTTTGCTCTGCTTGTTCTCGAGATTTTTTTAACAGCGCTGCGGAGACAAAACAAATGAAACTTTTCGGCGTTATTCTTTTGGCGGGATATTTTTTAGCGCGCGAGCAGGAAGGCTCGCCTCAAGGCAAAGAATCTTTGAGGGCTATGATTCAAAGCGTGGCGGTTTATTGGCTTTGTGCGGGCCTTGCGACAGCCTCGGGATTTTTACCCACGCAGGCTCAGCTTCAGCCCGTTGTGATTTTATTTGCGGCGCTTTTGCCGGGCATTCTTTTCAAAGCCAGGCCGATTTGTTTTTTCGCCGGAGCGGCGACCGCATTTTGTGTTTTGCGATGGATGCCCGATTTGAATCGCGTCGCTATTGCGCTTCTTTGTTCCGAGATCGCGGTTTTAGCGGCCGCATTTCTTTATGAAGGAGCTTGGCGGCGCGTGTGGCGCCTGCACGCTGTTCCGGCCGGGCAAAAGAGCCTGATCCGCGTGCTTTTGCTCTTTTCGCTCTCAGCACTGCTTCTCTTGGTTTATCAAAAAGCGGTTCAGATTTATTAACTTAAAGCCGAAATAGAGATACATGACCCAGCCCATCGAACAAATTTTAGAGTCCGCCATTGCCAAAGATGCTTCCGATATCCATTTAACGGTGGGGCGTCCGATTACTTATCGCTTAAGCGGCGAGCTGACCTCACAAACAGACGTTAATTTAAAGCCCGAAGACACAGAGGCTTTGGCGCATGAAATCACCACTGAAGAGCAGCGCAAAGTGGTGCAGGAAGTCGGGGGTCTTGATTTCGGATTCGCTTTCAAGGACAAAGCGCGTTTCCGCGTTTCGCTTTTTAAACAGCAGGGATTTTTGGGTATGGTTATGCGTATGCTGCCGAATAAATTTCGTACTTTCGCTGAAATCGGATTGCCGGATCAAATTCGCGACACTCTTAATCGTCCGCGTGGGTTAATTTTGGTGACGGGGCCGACCGGTTCCGGAAAAACCACAACGCTCGCGGCGATGATCAACTATATCAATGATAATTTTGCGAAGCACATTATTACCGCCGAAGATCCGATCGAATTTCTCTATCCGATGCATAAATCAGTTATCAATCAACGTGAGGTTGGAATCGACGTGCCGTCATTCGCGGCCGCTGTGGAAAAAGCTTTGCGTCAGGACCCGGATGTGATTTTGATCGGTGAAATGCGCGGATTAGAAACCATGCAGAACGCGATTCGTGCGGCGGAAACGGGCCATTTGGTTTTTTCCACATTGCATACGACGGGCGCGGCTCGTACGGTGGATCGTATTATTGACGTTTTTCCTCCCGAACAGCAGCAGCAAATTCGGGTGCAATTGTCTTCCGTGATTGTCGCGGTGATTTCTCAGGCGCTGATTCCGCGCATTGATAAGCCGGGCCGCATTGCCGCGCATGATGTTTTGATCGCGACTCCTGCGATTCGTAATTTGATTCGTGAAGGCAAAACGTATCAGGTCAATTCCGAGCTTCAGACCGGCAAAAAATACGGGATGAAATATTTGGATGATGTTTTGAAACAGTATTATGCGGACGGCATTATCAGCTATGAGTCCGCGCTTGAATTCGCGCAGGAACCGCGAGATCTCGCGGGACAGCTTGCGCAAATTACACCGAAGAAAAAAGGCGACCCAGTCGTTCCGCCCAAAGTCTGATTTATTTTGGTTCTGCGCTGAAGCGCAACCACCAGAAAAGAGCACTTGACGTTTATGAGAGATAAAATTAGAATCCGACTCGTAATTTATACTTGAATCATATTCCCGCACCACGTTTCGTTTTTCCAAAAAAATTCCAGCAGAAAAATCTCGTTAAAATTTGAATTTTTGTAGCTTCTTACCGTAACAACCAGATTTGGGGATGTGCCTGAAAAGATGGATGCCTATTCGGGGCTTGTTTGATTTCGATTTGAATGGACGTTTGTGAAACCAACTCTTTACTTAATTGACGGAAACGGTTTTTTTTACCGGGCTTATTATGCCATTCAGGGGCTGACGAATTCTCGCGGGGAACCGACGAATGCTCTTTATGGATTCATAACCAGCGTTGAGAAGCTGGTCGCGGCCTATCAGCCGAATTATTTGGCGGTTTGTTTTGACCGCCGCGAACCGACATTTCGGCACGATAAATTCGAAGATTACAAAGCGCAGCGTAAGCCCATGCCGGAAGACCTCGTCTCGCAGGTTGAGCCGATCAAAGAATATTGCCGGCTTTCGGGAATCGCTTGTTTTGAAAAAGCGGGATTTGAAGCCGATGATTTGATTGGAACATTGGCGCGGCGCGGCAAAGAAGACGGATTTAATGTTGTCGTTGTTTCAAGCGATAAAGATTTGCTGCAATTGGTGGAGCCCGGAATTCAGGTGCTTAATTTTCACAAAGATCAAAAATTTTATGATGAAGCGGCCGTGCGCGAACGTTTTGAGGGTTTGGGCCCGGAACAAATCGTTGATTTGATGGCCTTGATGGGAGACGGTTCGGACAATATCCCGGGCGTGCAGGGCATTGGTGAAAAAACAGCCCTGAAACTTATGCAACAATTTCAGTCAGTGGATAATCTGCGGAAAAATTTGGATCAGGTGGCATCGAAATCCCAGCGTGAAAAGTTAGCGACACATGACAAAGACCTTTTGCTTTCGCGTGAGCTTGCGACCATTGATAAAAATGTGGATGTGGATGTGGATTGGGAAAGCGTTCGCTGGCAGCCGGCTGCATCGGAAGATCTTTTGTCTTTTTACAAACGCTATGAGTTTTACAGCTTGATTCGCGGACTGGAGGCCAAAGCGCCCGCGGCCGCCGCGCCTCAAAAAGACCGTGATTATCAGGCCATCGAATCGCTTAGCGACCTGGATGAATTTGCGGCGAAGCTCAAAAAAATTCCCGCTTTTAGCTTTGACACGGAAACCACGTCGGCGGATCCGATGAAAGCTGTTTTGGTCGGCATGAGTTTTTGCTGGGAAAAAGAAAAAGCCTGGTACATTCCGGTTTCTGACGCCGCGCACGCGGGACCGGGAATTCCGCTCGCGGTGGTTCTGGAAGCCGTGAAGCCCGCGTTAGAATCTGAAAAAAATCTCAAATACGGACAAAATATTAAATATGACGCGATGGTGATGAAGCGCGCGGGCGTGGAGTTGCGCGGCATTGCTTTTGACACGATGATTGCGAGCTATTTGATTCAGCCGATAAAGCGGAATCATAATTTGGATGATTTGGCGATGGAGTATCTTTCGCTTAAAAAAATACCCACCACGGCGCTTTTAGGGGAAGGC
>CAZSVD010000262.1:0-3811 GCA_964610145.1 uncultured bacterium
CGACGCTGGCGTGTTCCGAGACACTCACGTTCACACCGGTTGAAAGGGTAAGCTGATCAAAGTCTGCCCCTAAAGGCAATCCGGTCGAGCTAAAGTCGTTAAAGTTATGGGCGATCGCGTAATCCATCCCGCCAAAAACATTAACTCGATCCGTCACGCTATAAGTTGTGTTAAAAAAACCGCTCCAATGACTATTGTTAAATCGCGGTGGCCCAACAGGACTTACCGAAGGATTAATCGATTGAGAATCCGTCGTCACCCATCCAAATTGCCGCGAAACTCCAGACATCATCAAGCATTTCTTAACGGGCTGGATCGTAACGTCCAAAGTAACATTCTGATTTTTTTCCCAAGCATCAACCGATGAAAGCCCTTCCGTTGAACTGGTATAAGTTTTTTCTAAATACTTATAATGAACCCCGGGACGAAACCATCTCACCGGCTTAAAAACCCAGTGAGTTGAGACCTCATTAGTATGGACGTCTAACCCTTCAAAAAAAGCTGACTTGGCGCCTGTCGCCGTTGAGACAGTCTCATTTTCATCATCGTAATCTGTGTTGGAATGATTCATGCGAAAGTGCAAAAAACCATCGATAAACCTGCATGGATAAAACTGCGCGCCAATTGTCCAAACACCTTTAAGCAGGGTCGAAACAGTGGTGCGATTAAAAACTTCGCTGGCCGAATTTGAATTACGATCCTCTTCAAGCTCACTGCTCACCTGTTCAAGCTCGAAATCGTTATAAAGCACGGTTCGCGGAATCGCCGAAAAACGCAGTGAAAAACTCTCGCCAAGCCTTGTCGTTCCGGCACTCGTCCTCGAAGTATCCAAACTATCAATCACCCCATCCGGCGAGGAAGTACCCGCTGCCGCATTCGGAGTTCGATCTTTAGGGTAAATCGAGTTGCCTGACTGCTCAATCACTTCGGTCTTGAACTTGGAATCCAAGCTGAGCGGCTTCCAGGGAACATACAGGATACTTCCCACCCAAGCATGTGAATCATATTCATTCGCTCCAAACGCATTCCGAACCTGCTCGGCATTAGCTGAAAAATTTCGAATTTGACCGTTCTCATTCATTTCAAAAATATTTTCATACTCTGAATTAGTCATATGCAAGTAGTGATACGCTCCGCCCGTAAAAACACGCTCTTCTTCTCCATACCACTTTTCAACTGATGACGTTGAGCTGAAAAGATGACTCTTAAGATTTGTATCCTGGCGGCGAGTTTTCTTATCCGTTGCCGATGCCGCCAACGAGGATGTGGTGTAATTATATTCGTATCGTGAAGACTCCGAACTCACTCCTTCCCAATGTTCTTTGTTTTTCAGCTCAATCCCTTTCAACTCATATTTCACGGCCATTTCAAAAATATTTACGGCTTCATTCACCTCTTGGTAGGAGGGAGCAATATTGCGAGTCAAAGCTCCTTCTTTAACTGCCCCCCATGTCAAACGGGACTTATCCCCCTCTTTAAAATGCCGCTCATATGCAACCATAATTTGAGGAAGTTCTTCTATAGTCAAACCCGATTCAATGCGGAAATGCCCAATTTGTAACTCAAGGTCATGATCAATTTCTTTTGTACTCAAAGAACCATAAGGATAAAAATAACCGCCGGAATTATCAAAATATTTGGTGAATTCTTCATATTCAATCTTGGTATAACCAAAATCTTTTTTCTGAACAAGCAAGTTAGCCTCATAATCATTGTCCGACATAATCGCATGCCCCTCACCCAAGATAGACCAATCGTTAGGCAGTTCTGTGGCCTCGATCGAAAAATCTTCAATCCCCCCGGCATAATTATCATTCATCCAGTGCTGCTCTTTAAACTTGCTGCTATTTCCTGAAACGTTTGTATAGCGAAGCGGAGAAGCATCCGCAACGACATTGACCTGTGCAGCAAAAGCAACGCCCCCCATAAGCAGAACAATCGCAACAGAAATGACCGTGACGCTCATTAATTTTTTATTCATAAATTAATACCTCAAATGATCATCAAAGTTGGATCCGTGAACCGCTGTATGACAGCCCGCACTAAAACAGCTTCCTGAGGGCAGACGCCCAGCATGGCTGGATTTACCAATCGTCGGAAAATTAGACTGCGTATGACAGCGAAGACACAGATTGCTGTCACGCGCAACGAGCATTTTTGCATTAATTGAACCATGAACATCATGACAAGTCGTGCATCCTTCGCGAAGCGCTTCATGCTGAAAAACAAAGGGGCCGCGCTGCTCTTTATGACAATTAAAGCAGGCCTCATTCGTCGTATTCAAAGTCGTTGACGACCATGGACGCGCATCGGGCCCATGGGCGCTATGACAAGAAGTGCAATTCATTTTACCTTCGAGAACAGGATGGTGAGACGGCAAACTAAACTGCATTTTCTTTTCGGCGTGACATTGGAAACATGCAGACATATCTTTTTTCGGATTTAAAATATTACCTTTGCCGCCGCTTGCATCAACGTGGAGACTCGCGGGCCCGTGGCACATTTCACAGTTTTGAACTTCAGGCCCGCCCTCTGTCATGGGCAGACTCATGTGAGAATGAGTTGAAAGACGAAACTCTCTTTCTTCTTTGGCATGGCATGTGGCGCAACTCTCAGAGCCAACGTAGGTTGCCCCCTTTAAAAATTCCATCGCAGCCGGAGATTGACCTTGCCCGCGCTTACCCGCCCAAGCAACCTGAGATGGTCCCGCCAGCAAAATAACGATCCCGCAAATTGTCCAAAAGCGAAAGATTTTCGCCATATTTTTTAATTTCCTCACTAGCGCAAATACCAGGGAACTTTTCCGTTAAATTTCTTTTCCCAAATTGGCAAAATCCACATTTCATACAAAGGGCGTCCGATCAGCATAAAAAAAGAAAAAGCCATAAACGCGCCAAAAATGACGGTAAGCCAACCAAAAACCGGTGAAGAAAAGACCGTCAGCCATATCCCCCCAAAGTCCATTGCCATACCGACAAACGGCGCCCCCACAAACAAAGCTTTCCAAAACTCCGGTAAATTTGTAAACGTAAAAAGCAACCCAATGATCAAAAAGAGAATGGAAAGACTAAAAAGATGCACATGGTGTTCCTGAATCAATTTTGAAAAGGCCAAATCCGGAGAATCGGTTGCCTCCTTCACATCTCCGCGGTAATGCACCACCACCCCGGTATAACTCAGACCCATGTTATTTTGAATATTCACCAGCGCCAGACAATAACTCAAGCCGACAAAAATCAAAAAAAAACTGATAAGAACCTTTAAGCTTAGGCGGGCGTTGTCATACTGAAGATTCATTTTAACTCCTTCCAAAGTAAGTATATTTAAGGATATGCACATCTTAAATTAAAAAAGAAAAAAAAGCACGTGAAATATCGCCAATTGAATCGTTCAGTTATCGACATAAAATTTGTCATTCGTTACCACCGTAAAAAATGTACAATTACATTCATGTACTCTTTTTTAATTAAATTTTTTGGATCGCTGCGCTTTGCTTTGTGGCTTATCGGAGGGTTGGTCGCGGTACTTGTCTTTTCAACTTTGCTTGAATCGGCTCATGGCACACCCTTCGCACAGCGTTTTTTCTATCAAGCCGGCTGGTTTGATATTTTTTTAGCCTTCTTCGGACTTAACATTTTGTGTTCCGCGCTTACACGTTGGCCCTACAAAAAGCACCATACGGGATTTCTGATTGTGCACGCCAGCATCCTGATTATCTTATTTGGTTCCATGCTTTCGCGTTACCGGGGAATCGAAGGACAAATGGCACTCATTGAAGGCGAAACAAGCAATCAAATTTTTCTTTCGGGGT
>CAZSVD010000263.1:0-4357 GCA_964610145.1 uncultured bacterium
TCAAGCTTGAAAAGAGCCCATACCGCGGACCGCTTGCGCCTTTCGCATTTTTGGATAACGCAAGCGCGCGAATAATGCTTCCGTGTTTTTTTTCCATCGTGCGGAATTGAGGAAATGTCGCGAGCAAACTGAGAATCTCAGGCTTCGAAGTGTAAACACCCGCGATCATGGGCTGGGCTAATTTTTCGAGTGTTTCTTTTCCAAACCGGCGCGTCACAAAATCCGCGACACTTTCGTCTTGATCTCCTTTTTTCGCGGGCAAAAATAAATCCCCCAGCATACGCAGTTTTCCGCCCAAACTCATGCCGGGCAAATTCCACCACGCGGAAAGAGTTCGCGGCGCAGTGAGATAAAATCCGGCCGGAATTGGAAATAGTTTTTGCCGGTTTAAAATAAAACTGCGGCGGTGCTCGGAGCCCGTCGGAATCATTTCCGGTTCCAATCCCAGCTCGCGGCAAAGTTCAAGCGCCCATGGCTTTTCATTGAATATCGCGTCGGGTCCGCATTCCATCAAAGCCGCGGAACTGCGCACGGTTTCAAGTAATCCGCCGCAATGGCTGCCGGCTTCAAAAACGCGAACTTCCAGTGCGGGATTTTTCCGCAAAAGATAATAGGCCGTGGCTAAACCCGAAATTCCGCCGCCGACAATCGCAACTTTCATACATCGCTCTTTTTTAGCGCAAAACGATCATTCATCTTCAAATAAATCACCGTCATTAAACAAGTCTTCTCCTGTTTCAAGACGGGTTTTAAATTTTTGAATCGTTTCACGCGTTAAACGATAAGCAACATCGTAACTGTCCCAATCAAAAGCGGCTTCCTGCGCGCGCTCCCCCGATTCGGAGTCTTCAAAAACAAACTGATCCGACGTTGTGAGCTCGGCACCGATATGCTCGGCATACTCCGGTGTTAACACACCCGACAAAATATCATCGCAAACTTTAATCAAGTGCTCCGCGTGAAGCTCCATCTCGGAACCGAAAGAACTGTCGCGATCTTCATAGTTTTCATTTTTTAAAACTTCATCGATAACCAGCTTTAACTGCGCGGCATTTATTTTTCCTTCAAAATATTTTCTCAAGTCTTTTTCGAACATGGTTGCACCTTCAGATTGAGCGCCGCGAACTGAGTTCTTTGACGCATTGAACAAGATATTTGACGTTTTCTTCGGGAGTCCCGGGTAAAACACCGTGTCCCAAATTAAAAATATGCCCGGGCCGGCCTCCGGCCTGCTCCAAAATCTTTTTAACTTCTTCGCGAATTTTTTCCTGCGAAGCAAACAAAAGCACGGGGTCTAAATTACCCTGCACGGCTTTGCCCGCGCCGATTTTTTTCCAGCCCTCATCTAAACGAATATGTGCGTCCACACCCACCACATCGGCTCCCGCGCTTGAAAAGACATCGAGAAAAGGCGATGTTCCGGTTCCAAAATGAATCACAGGTACTTTTCCGCTGACTTGTTTCAATAACTCACGGCTATGCGGTAAAACATATTTCGCGTAATCTTCCGCATTCAAGATACCCGCCCAGGAATCAAAAATTTGCAACGCATCCGCACCCGCCCGAATTTGAGCTAAAAGATATTTCGCGGCAGCTTTTGTGATTTTTTCAAGCAATGCGTGCCAGGTTTTTTCATCGGAATACATCAGAGTTTTGGTGCGAATAAAGTTTTTAGAAGCTCCGCCTTCCAACAAATAGGACGCGAGCGTGAATGGAGCTCCTGAAAAACCGATCAGAGGAATCGCAGAATTTAAATTCGCACGGGTCAGACGAATGCCTTCCATAACATAACGAAGTTCGGTTTCAGGATCAAAATCAGGAATTTTTTGAATACTTGAAAGGCCTTTGATCTCTGCCTGAATCAGCGGGCCATCCCCCGCGACATAATCCAAACCAAAACCCATGGGTTCCAAAATAACTAAAATGTCCGAAAAAATAATCGCGGCATCCACTCCCAGTTCTTCCACCGCGTTAATCGTCACATTCGCGACCGCTTCTTTGTTTTTGCATAATTCGAGAAAAGAAAATTTACCGCGAATCTCACGATAAGATTTTTGATAGCGCCCCGCCTGACGCATAAGCCAAACGGGTGTGCGTTCGACACTTTCCTTGCGGCAAGCGCGTAAAAATAAACTGTTCGCGCAGTTTTTTGGATTAACCGAAAGATTTGAAGTTTGAAGCAGCCGATTTGAAACGCGAGGAGCGAGAAGTTCGGCCGCTTGCTCAGCAAGCTCCTTGGCAAGCGTTCCCATTTTAGGATGTGACGGCTGAAAATGCGCCGAAAAACCTTCCTCTTGCAAAGCTTCTGAAGTAGTGGGACCAATCGAAGCGATCAGTAATTCCTTGAAAGCCTTGCGAAACTCCCGCTCAACTCCCAACTCAGCCGCCACTTTTAAAACATGCCGAATTTGAATTGCACTTGTAAGCACGGCGACTTTAAATTCACCCGCAATAATTTTACGGATGGCGGTCTCAAGCGGCTCACGATTTTCAGGTAATGCCCAGCGATAAACCGGAATTTGCAAAACCCGGCATCCGCGTTTTTTTAACGCAGCAAGAAACTCCGAATTCGACTCACCATATTCCTGCACGGCAACAGCCCGGTTTTCTAAATCGATTCCGCAGGGATTTTGATCCAGCTCTTCAAGGATTTCATGCCACGTATTCGGCTCCGGAATTGTGATCGCGGGAACAAGATTGAATTCACGCAACGCCTGAACAGATTTGGGCCCGCGCGCGACCAGCGTTGTCTTTTTCAGCGCTTCAACAAGCGTATCCCGATCATACCGTTTTTCAAGAATCTGCATCAAATAACGCGTTCCCACCCCTGTCATTAAAATCACAATATCGATTTTTCCTGCCAGCAATTTCTCGGCAAATGTAAAAGCTTCCGGGTTTTGCTCGAAAGGAATTTCCTGAACACTCGGCGCTGAGAAAAGAAGCGCCCCGCGTTTTTCAAACACTTGCTTTAATATCTCCGATTGTCTGCTTTCAAAACTGACAATCGGAATACCGGCCAAAGATAGATTTTCTGTCGAAGTCTTTAAAGAGGTCATGGCGGTGATTTTAACACGCCATCAGTCGCAGGAACAGAACCGAAAGAAAGGAGCCTAGGCCTGTTTTTTGGGAGCGTTAATGATTTGCTCGGCCTTACGCAATTCCTCTAATTCACCGAGCAATAGGTCGCGACCGGCCACACATTTTTGCCCTTTCAAACAGCCGAGCATCACCTGATTGGTAAATGGCGAGCGGTAGCAATATTTTTGAATCCAGACTTCCGCTTTCTCCTTGCGATAATAAATCGCCAAAAAAGCTTTGGCAAAAGGAAATGCCATCGCTGACGTGTAGGTGTTTCCGTCAATTTTGATTTCCATATCCGGATCATTAAACCGGTCGAGAAGATAAATCAGCTTGGAAAGCTCGGTTTTAATGCGCGTTTTGTAATGCGCAAATGCGGTCGATTCTAAAATGGGCGGAAGCTCGGCAAAAGCAGCCGAAGAAACAGAAACGGATAAAATAAAAAACAGCGCCAAAAACTTTTTCATGGGCGTAGAAAATATCGCAAATTAATCTTAAATTCAAGAGAGCAGGTAAAATTATTTTTCGGAAGCCTTCAGATTTTGAAGCTCTTCGATCAAAACATCGCGCACAGGCCGAAAATCACCGCTTCCCACCCGCATATAAATCACTTCGTTTTTCTCTCCCGAACGGTAGCAATGCTTCCGAATCCAATCTTCCGCTTTTTCTTTTTTATAGTTTTTGGAAAGATACCCTTTGCTGTAAGGAAAGGCTTTGTCCGTGGAATAAATATTGCCGTCCAGCTTGATCTCAACTCCGGGAGCATTGAAGCGGTCTAAGAGATAAATCAATTTGGACAAATCTGTTTTACTGCGCATTTGATATTGTTTGAAAGCCGCGGACTCCTGAATCGCTCCGAGATTTCCCGCAAAAGAAACATGGGCAAATACCATCATGACCAAAATACCAAATAATATCTTCCGCATAACGGCTCCTTTTGTTAGCTATTCATAAGACGGCTCATCTTCGCAATCTATTCGCAAAAAAGAAGAGCCCCGCATTTCTGCGGGGCTCTCATGTCATCGGCCTATTTTTAAATTAGCTTAAGCGGGACGCTTGCTACGATGCGCCTCTCGCGCCATTTTACGTTCAGCCTTGTCAACATTGCCGTCTTTATTAGCATCCATTTTCTCTTTCGCTCCGGGATGGTTCGCGAGAAAGTTATTAAACTTTTCTTCACGGTATTCTTTACGTGTTTCCTTGCCTGATTTCCATTCCTCTCGGGAAACAACGCCATTAGCATCCGTATCCAGCTTTGCTTTGAGCTCGGGATTTTTCT
>CAZSVD010000264.1:0-2553 GCA_964610145.1 uncultured bacterium
AGCCTTCAAATAATTCAGCGGTGCCGTCATTGGCGGCCTTTTGTATAAGGGGAAGCCGGTTTTGCCAGACATACAGCCCAGTCCCGGCTAGAGCGAGGACCGCCAGGCAAAAGATTAAAACCAAAACTTTGAAAATTTTCATAAGTTCACTATTATACGCTCTCCGTTTAGACGAATTAGAACGGAAAATGTTTCATATATTTCAGCCCTTAAATCCGCCGCGAATTCCGCAGCGAAGCGAGGACTGTCTGAGCTGTCCGTATCAGAGATTGCTTAAATGAAGTGCCCTCAGCACGAATTGAACGTGCAACCCTCTCCTTAGGACGGAGATGCTCTATCCAATTGAGCTATGAGGGCGCGCGCCGGTAAAACCGGCATGAAGATTTTAAATCAAAACTGAAGCAATGAAAATGTCTCGTACCCGGCTATTTTTTTACGGCCCTGAAGAAAACCAAGCTCCCCTAAAAAAACAAACGCCTCAACTTTTCCGCCCAATTTTTCAACAAGCTGCGCCGCGGCCAACGCCGTTCCGCCCGTGGCAAGCACGTCATCAATAATGGCGACCCGCTGCCCCGGGCAAATAGCATCGGCATGAATTTCAAGCACCGCTTCGCCATACTCCAAAGCATAAGAAACCTGCTCTGTCTTCGCGGGAAGCTTACCTTTTTTTCGAAGCGGAATAAATCCTTTAGCAAGACGATAAGCAACCGCCGGACCAAAAATAAACCCCCGGGATTCAATTCCGACGATCACATCAATATCCAAATCTTCGAGGCCATAGGACATTTGATCAATACATGACTGAAAAGCGGCACGGTCTTGCAACAAGGGCGTGATGTCTTTAAAAATAATTCCCGGTTTGGGAAAGTCGGGGATATCACGAATTTTTGACTGAATCAGTTCAACTTTCATTTAATCATCAAAAGACCAATAAGGCGCGGGAAGCGCATCGCGAGCTCGGACGGCCTCGCCAAATCAATGCGAGAGATAATTCTCGAGCTGATCGCCCTGTTCTTCTAAATGCTTGCGGATTTTTTTAAGCGCCGCGGCTTCAATTTGACGCACGCGCTCACGGGTAATATCAAAATGAGCGGCAACTTCTTCAAGCGTATAACTATTGCCTTCGTTTAAACCAAATCTCAATGTCAAAATTTTCTGTTCACGCTCATCGAGTGTTTGCAAAAGAACCACAACACGCTCAGATCGCAACACCTCGCCCAAAATAGAGTCAGGATTCTTTGTCGAATCTTCTTCGATTAAATCAATGAGCTCTGCGGTACCCTCAATACTCACGGGGGCGTTAAGAGAGCTCGGGCGATCCACAATTTGTTCAATCTCTTTGATTTTTTCAACCGGAACTTCCATCATTTTCGCGATTTCATTGCGATTCGGAACACGTCCCAGACGCTGCGTTAACCCATCGCGGACTTTACGCCACTTAGCGATAATGTCATACATATAAACCGGAATGCGGATGGTTTTTCCCTGATTTGAAAGTGAACGCATAATTCCCTGCTTAATCCACCAGGAAGAATAAGTCGAAAAACGGTAACCGCGCTCGGGGTCAAATTTTTCAACCGCACGCATGAGCCCAATATTTCCCTCTTCAACCAAATCAGAGAACGGCAGTCCCATATTGGAGTAACGTTTTGCAATCGCGATGACCAAACGTAAATTGGAACGAATCATGCGGTCACGCGCAGCCTCGCCTTCTTTACCGCCGCCTTGAACCTGACGAGCAAGATTAATTTCATCATCCGGAGTTAAAAGCGGAATATGCTCAATTTGATCGAGGTAAATCCGCATCGCGGACCGATCGGCGGTGTTTTCATATTCGCCGTCACTTTCTTTGGGAAGACTCAAAGCACGCTTAAGCGAACGACGATCTTCGCCCACACCCTCAAATTCAGACGAAGAAGAAGCAACCCCTGCTGGCTTTATTTTTTTCTTGAGGTCTTCAGCAGTCTCGCGAGACTTAGAAGAAACTACGCGCAACGAGCCGCGCTTTACTTTTTTGGGAGAAACAGAAGAACGCCGCGCAGGCCCTTTTTTCAAGGGCTTGCGCGACGTTTTTTTACGAACCGACTTTTTCTTGGATGCCTTTTTGGCAGGCATAGTAATTAAAAAAGCCTCTTACTTCTTTTTCTTTTTGGCGCGAATCACAGCCTGAGCCGCAGCCAAACGTGCGATAGGAACACGGTAAGGTGAACAGCTGACATAGTTCATACCTACACGGTGACAGAAATCAACCGAAGTCGGATCTCCGCCGTGTTCACCGCAAATACCCACTTTAAGATCTTTACGTGTTGAACGGCCTTTTTGAACACCGATTCCGATCAATTGTCCGATACCCTGCTCGTCAATCGTTTGGAAAGGATCTTTTTCAAAAATTCCCTGATTGAGATATTCACCGATAAAAGAACCCGCGTCATCGCGTGAAAATCCGAAGCCCATCTGAGTCAAGTCATTCGTTCCGAATGAGAAGAACTCCGCGGCAGTCGCGATTTTATCTGCGATCAAAGCAGCACGAGGAATTTCAATCATCGTTCCGAT
>CAZSVD010000265.1:0-7507 GCA_964610145.1 uncultured bacterium
TTTCGGCCGATGACGCTTAGAATTCTTCATTTATGCTTCCATGATTTTAGGAATTGTGGAATCAAAAACCTGTTTCATTGTTTGAACCGGGATTTGTAACTTATCCATAACCAATTCTTTTCCGGAAACTTTACCGAGAGGAAAAATCGGCAAACCATAATCCATGGCAAGCCGGATCAAAGACTCTTTCTTGCCAGCATTCACGGAAACAATCACACGTGACTGGCTTTCACCAAAATAAAGAGCGTCATCACGCAACTCGGCATTGCGAATAAGTTCCAATCCGTCAATCACCGCTCCCAAACCTTTCTCACTCTTAAAACAACATTCCGCCAGCGCAACAGCAAGTCCTCCTTCGGACGTATCATGCGCGGAATTGATTTGCTTCTTCGCCGCGGCGGCAATCAAAAACTGCTGCAGATTTTTCTCGCGATTTAAATCAAGTTCCGGAGGAACACCTTTTTGTAATCCATGTTCCACCATCAAATAATGGCTGGCTCCGATTTCATTTTTGGTTTCACCCACGATAAAAATCAAATCGCCTTCGTTTTGAAACGCGGAAGGCACTCGGTTCTCAACGTTGTCTAAAAGCCCGACAATACTAATTGTTGGCGTCGGAAACACGGCTGCCTGCGGGCTTTCGTTATAGAAACTCACGTTTCCTCCGGTGACCGGAATTTCGAGAGTTTTGCAAGACTCGATCAAGCCCAAAACGGACTGATGAAACTGCCAGAAAATTTCAGGTTTCATCGGATTCCCATAATTAAGACAGTTTGTCATACCAATCGGACGCGCTCCGGTACAAGCCACATTGCGCGCCGCTTCCGCAACCGCGATGCTTCCGCCACGGCGCGGATCGAGATAAACATATAAACTATTGCAATCCGTCGCGACGGCAATTCCCTTTTGCGTGCCTTTGACACGAATTAATGCCGCGTCATGTCCAGGATAAAGCACGGTATCGGTACGCACCATATGATCGTATTGTTCCCAAACCCAAGCCTTGCTCGCAATCGAAGGATGTCCGAGTAATTTCAACAACGTCGCGCCAAAATCCTTCGGCTGAGAAATTTTCGATAGATCAAGCTTCGCTGTTTCATTCAAATATGCGGGACGTTGCTCTTCACGAATATATACAGGCCCCTCATCCGCTAGTGCTTTAGCCGGAATTTGTGCCACCACTTTTCCGTTATCTTTAACGATATAGTCATTCCCTGCAACAACTTCGCCAATCTTCACCGCATGAAGATCCCATTTGTCAAAAATGCGCTCGACTTCGCTCTCACGGCCTTTTTTGACGATGACAAGCATGCGCTCCTGCGACTCGGAGAGCATGATTTCATAAGGAACCATGCCAGTCTCACGGCGCGGAACATATTTTAAGTCAATTTCAACCGCGGAATTTCCGCGCGAAGCGGTTTCGCAACCCGCGCAAGTTAAACCCGCGGCCCCCATGTCCTGCATCCCCACCACCGCGTCTGTTTTCAAAAGCTCAAGACACGCTTCAAGCAAAAGTTTTTCCATAAAAGGATCTCCTGCCTGAACAGCCGGACGATCTTCATGACTTTCTTCAGATAATTCTTTGGATGCAAACGCCGCTCCGCCCAAACCATCACGTCCGGTTGCCGCGCCTAAATAATAAACAGAGTTACCGATACCGGTCGCGCTGCCGCGCACAATTTCATCCGTACGGATGAGTCCCAGCGCCATCGCATTCACAAGCGGATTCCCTTCATAGCAAGGATCAAAATAAACTTCACCGCCAACAGTCGGAATTCCCATGCAATTACCGTAGTGACTGATTCCCGCGACAACCCCTTTAAATAATCTCTGTGTAATCGTTTGCTTTAAATCTCCGAATCGGAGCGAATTCATCAAAAGCACGGGACGCGCGCCCATGGTAAAAATATCACGCAAAATTCCACCCACACCGGTGGCCGCGCCCTGAAACGGTTCAATCGCGGAAGGATGATTATGGCTTTCGATTTTAAAACAAACCGCCCAACCGTCTCCGATATCAAGAATACCGGCATTCTCTTCACCCGGTTTCACGAGCAATTGCTCCTGTCTCGGCAAATCCGCGTTCATTTTTGAAAAAAGTTTGAGAATGGGTTTGGAATTTTTATACGAGCAATGTTCACTCCACATCACACTGAACATTCCAAGCTCAGTTATGTTCGGCTCACGGCCAAGAATTTTTAAAATTCGGTTATATTCGTCCGTCGTGATTCCATGCGCCTTAATAATTTCAGGCGTAATCTTCTTTTCAACCGTCGTTGTTGTCATCGTAATACCGTCCCTGCCTGGCTAAGCAGACTTTCCCAAAGTTTCTTTCCATCCCATGAGCCCAATACCGGCTCACTGGCACGTTCCGGATGCGGCATCATGCCGAGCACATTCCGCTTCGCATTACAAATTCCCGCGATGTTCGCACGCGATCCGTTCGGGTTCGCGCCATCGTTCACTTCACCTTTTTCATTCGAATAAGTAAAAACAATTTGCTTGTTGTCTTGAAGCGCTTTAAGCGTAGCGTCGTCGCAATAGTAATTACCTTCTCCATGCGCAATCGGAACATTCAAAAGTTCACCCTGCTTTAAAGTCCGTGTAAAAGGCGTGTTTGTTGATTCCGTTTTAAGCCAAACATGTTTGCAGATAAAGTGCTGCGAACGGTTGCGCAACATCGCTCCAGGTAAAAGTCCCGACTCGAGCAAAATCTGAAATCCATTGCAAATTCCGATCACCAGTCCGCCGCGATCAGCATGTTTCTTCACTTCATCCATCACCGGAGAAAACTTCGCAATCGCACCAGTGCGCAAATAATCACCGTAACTAAACCCGCCCGGCAAAACAACCAAATCCACCTTGGGCAATACCGCGTCTTTGTGCCATACCAATTGTGTTGAAATACCCATTACGGTATGTAAAGCATGGAAACAATCCGTGTCACAATTGGATCCCGGAAAAACAATCACCGCGGCTTTCATTTTAGGCCTCGCCACAACTCTTTTTTTGTGCGGCTCGGCACAGCGCTGAGTATTGTTTTAAATGAATTCTCATTTAATTTTTTTTGAAGCACTAGACACCCACCTTTTCAGCGACAGGTTTTACCTCTATCGAGAAATCTTCCATCACCGTATTAGCCAAAACCTGCTCGCTCATCGACTTCACTTTCTTTTCCGCCTCGGCCTGTGATGACGCTTCAAGCGTTAAATCAAAATATTTTCCGATACGCAGACTTTCTGTCTCCGCGAATCCGATTTTTTTAAGCGCATGTAATGTCGTATTTCCCTGCGCGTCGAGAATTGATTTTTTTAGATATACGAGAACTTTAGCCTTGAATTTCATTTTACATCCTTCCTATATAAATTAAATGCCAAGCGCGGTTGGGCGCAGCCCAGAGCTAAATGACACAGGGCTTTAAATTTATTTTTTATTCATTTAACAAAACAATTAATGAAACTTTCGACCTGAAAGTTTCTCGTAAGCCGCAACATAGGCAAGCCCCGTCTTAAGCGCAATATCCGCAGGAAGCTTAGGGCCGGGAGCTTCCTTATTCCAATCCAAACCATCCAAATAGTTACGCACAATTTGCTTATCAAAGCTCGGCTGATCATGGCCAACCTCATATTGATCCGCGGGCCAAAAACGCGAACTATCCGGCGTCAAAACCTCGTCGATCAAAATCAGCTTGCCATCCAAGATTCCGAATTCAAACTTGGTGTCGGCAATGATAATGCCTTTGGTTTTAGCGTATTCCGCGCCTTTTTCATAAAGCATGATCGAAAGCTCGCGCGCTTTTTCGGCAATCTCCCGGCCGCAAAGTTTCGCCGCAGCTTCAAAATCAATGTTTTCATCATGACCGCTTTCCGCTTTCGTGGCCGGCGTGAAAAGCGGCTTCGGAAATTTTTCGCATTGCTTCAAGCCTGCCGGAAGTTTGTGTCCGCAAACTGAACCGGTTTTCAAATAATCTTTCCAGCCGGAGCCCGTAATGTACCCGCGCACGACACATTCAATCGGTAGCGGCTTCGCGCGTTTCACGAGAACGGAACGCCCTTCGAGTAATTCGCCATGCTTGGCAACAAGATCCGCGGGCAATCCCATGGTTTTCACATCCGTTGACAACAGATGCTGCGGAATAATATTTTTAAAATAATCGAGCCAAAAAATTGTGAGCTGATTAAGAACTTTTCCTTTGTTCGGAATCGGATCCGGCAAAACCACATCAAACGCGCTCAGACGATCGGACGTCACAAGCAAAAGCTTGTCTTCGCCCACCGCGTAGATATCGCGCACCTTGCCGCGGCCGACTACGGGCAAATTCAAATCTGTTTTATAAACTGTTTTTACATTTTGAACAGTTGAACTCATGCTGTCTTTGCCTCCGCCTTTTTACGCGCTGCCTCGCGCGCAACTTTTCGGGTTGTTTCCGGAATACCGACACGCTTCATAATCACCGGGACATTGCGCATGTGATAATCATAATCACAGGCTTCTTCCACTTCCTGACGCGACAAATGACTCATCAAAGCTTCATCGGAAAGCACCGCTTCTTTGAGCGTAATGCCTTCATCCCAAACTTTTTTCGCGGCTTGCTGCACCAACGCGTAACCTTCTTCACGGGTCAAATCTTTACGAATTAATTTAAGCAAAAGCCCCTGCGAAAAAACAATCCCGCGGCTTTTTTCCATATTCGTCATCATATTCTTAGGTAATACAAGCAAGTTCTTGATCACATTCGTCATCAAAGTCAGCATGTAATGAATCAAAATCGTTGTGTCCGGGAAAATCACACGCTCGACGGAAGAATGCGTAATATCCCGCTCATGCCAAAGCGCGATATTTTCAAGCGCCGCCATGGCATTTCCGCGAATAATGCGCGCCAGGCCCGCAATACGTTCACAGGTAATCGGGTTACGTTTGTGCGGCATCGCGGATGAACCTTTTTGTCCCGCCGCGAAATATTCCTGAACCTCTAGCGTCTCCGTTTTTTGCAAACCGCGAACTTCCGTGGCCAACTTTTCAAGTGACCCGGCAAGCACGGCCAAAGTGGTCATATATTCCGCGTGACGATCACGCTGAAGAACCTGAGTTGATGCCGGCGCGGGATGAAGACCAAGCAATCGGCAAGCGTCTTTCTCAACCTTGGGATCAATATGCGCGAATGTTCCCACAGCACCGGACATTTGTCCGAAACGCATGTTGTCAGCGGCAGCGTCAAATCGCACAAGATTGCGTTGAAACTCCGCGTAGAAAACCGTCAGCTTTAAACCAAAAGTAATCGGTTCGGCGTGCACACCATGCGAACGTCCGACCATCAAAGTCTTTTCATGTTCGCGCGCTTTGACACCGAGAACATCAATCAACTTTACAATTTCTGCGCGAATAAGTTGAGACGCATCCCAAACCTGCAACGCAAGTCCGGTATCAAGAATATCCGATGAAGTTAACCCGTAGTGAACATAACGGCTCGCGGGACCAACATGCTCGGCGACATTAGTCAAAAACGCAATCACGTCATGATTAACAATTTTTTCAATTTCGAGTGTGCGTTCAACGCTAAACTTGGCTTTCTTTTTGACAACGGCGGGAATATTTTTAGGAATGTAATCATGTTTCGCGAGAGCTTCAAGCGCGGCAATTTCAACCTCAAGCCATTTTTGAAGTTTGTTTTCTTCGGACCAAATTGCGGCCATTTCGGGACGAGAATATCGTTTAATCACAAATCACCATTCACCGTTTCAGGTTTTGGTATCGCTAACGGGACTTGAACCCGTGTTTCCCCCTTGAGAGGGCAGCGTCCTAGACCGGGCTAGACGATAGCGACACGCTGATTCTTAACTCACTCAAGACAAACAACTTAGAAAAACAAGGCTCTCAAAACTTGTTCTTCAAAAGAGACGCAAGTATAGCTATAGGGGCTAAGGTTGTCAATCGCACTAGATATAGTGGAAAAACTGAAAAAGACTTACGGTCTTAAAGTGAAGCAGCGCGATGTTTTAGGATCGAATAATGAAATCAAACGGATCATGCGTAATTCCTCAAACCGATCAAGAATTATCCCCGGGGATGGAATTGAGTGTGAACCTTACGCAGACGATCATTGGAAACATGGGTATAAATCTGAGTCGTAGAAATATCCGAGTGTCCCAAAAGCTCCTGCACAACACGCAAGTCCGCGCCATTTTCCAGAAGATGCGTCGCGAAAGAGTGGCGAAAAGTATGCGGCGTAATTGTTTTTGTAATCCCTGCGGCCAAAGCGTACTTCTTTACAATCTTCCAAACAAATTGACGCGATATCGGCCGTCCGCTCGGATTTAAAAAAAAGTTTGCCAGGGCAGCGCCTTTTTTCTTTTCGAACAACTCATTTCTCAGCACAAGATACGCGCGCGCGAACTGAACGGCGGTTTTTCCGAGCGGTACCAGCCGTTCTTTACTTCCCTTTCCGCGGCATTTCATAAAAGCGTCGTCCAAAAAAACATTTTCTTTGAGTAGGCCCGTCACTTCGGAGACACGCGCGCCCGCCGCGTACAAAATTTCGAGAATCGCGCGATCGCGCAATCCCCGCTTCGTGCGTGTTTTGGGTTGCTTTAATATCAATTCCATTTCACTTTGTGAAAGGAAGTGCGGAAGTTTTTTCCAGGTCTTGGGCGACTCTAAAACACTTGTTACGTCTTCTTTGACATAACGTTCTTTTGTCAAAAAACGGTGAAAGAGTTTAATGCTAACCAACGCGCGCGCGCGGGACGTGGCTTCAAGTCCGCGTTTATCTTCGCCCGCGAGAAATTTCATGATGTGCGCGCGATCCACCGTTGACCAATCGCCCACTTTTTGTGATTGCAGGCTCGCAAGGTAATGAATCAGATCGCGGTGATAAGCGTCAATGGAGTTTCGCGCCAACCCTTTTTCAACCGATAAATAATCGGTGAATTGGTCGAGCAAAACCGTCGCCTCGCCGGATTTTGGAATCGCGGTAATCATAGGAAGGATTATCGGCTAAAATCACAATCGGTTAACTCGCCCGAAAATCGATTTCAGGACACTCCGATCCAGCGAATCGTATGCCCGAGTAATAGCCCCAGATAGGTTCCGACCAAATTTCCAAAAATCCCCATGAGCACCGCGGCAGAAACTAAGGTCGGCTCGTAAAGTGCCGCTACCACAGGCGCGGAAATGACTCCCCCAACAGCCGCCTGACTTGCGGTGGCAATCACGCTTAAACGAACACGGCAAGTTTTCGCGTACATCATCATTAATGCGCCATGAATCAACAACCAAACCAGCCCGGCAACGATCATCATAAAATCTTTTCCTGCCGGCATAAAATCAGCCTGTGCGCGTATGGCCATCAATACGAAGTAAAGCAGCCAAGGGCCCGCGGCTTCAGAAAAACGGCTTTGAAGCATGCGATACCAGCCCGCTGAAGCCGCCGCGACTCCAAACACGGAAGCAAAAAGCAATGTCCAGGCTTTCGCAGGAAATTGCGGTGACGCTGGCATGACTGAACCCA
>CAZSVD010000266.1:0-2803 GCA_964610145.1 uncultured bacterium
GGGGGTTTCTTATGTTTTGGAAAATCGCGCGGTGGTTAAAAAAGCTTTTCCCGAGTTTTTTCGCAATTATGCCATTGAAACGGTTGAAAATTATCCCGAACATTTGCTTGCCGCGATGCGTTATATCGCTCCCAACCGGAAACCTGATTCTACGGTCGTGGTCTTGACCCCGGGAATTTATAATTCCGCTTATTACGAACATTCCTTTTTGGCTCAGCGCATGGGAACCGAGCTGGTGGAAGGCCGTGACTTAATGGTGCAGGACGGATATGTCTATATGAAGACAACGCAGGGTCCGTGTCGCGTTGATGTGATTTATCGCCGTATCGATGATACTTTTTTAGATCCGAAGGTTTTTCGTCCGGACTCCACTCTGGGTGTTTCGGGATTGATGGACGCGTATCGTGCGGGCCGTGTTTCGATTGCCAACGCGCCCGGAACAGGTATTGCCGATGATAAGGTGGTTTATAAATTCGTTCCTGAAATGATCCGCTATTACATGAGCGAGGAGCCTATTCTCGCGAATGTGCCCACGTATCTTTGTTATTATGAAAAAGAGCGCGATTATGTCCTTCAAAATTTGGAGAAATTGGTGGTGAAGCCAGCGAATGAAGCGGGCGGTTACGGCATGCTGATTGGTCCGGCATCCACGGAAAAAGAGAGAAAGAAATTTGCGCAACTGATCAAAAAGAGTCCGCGTAATTATTTAGCTCAACCGACTTTGTCACTTTCGCGTGCGCCCACGCTTATCGGAAAAAAATGCGAAGGGAGGCATGTTGATTTGCGTCCGTATATTTTATACGGTAAAGATATTTATGTGATGCCGGGCGGATTGACACGTGTCGCGCTCAAGAAAGGGTCTCTTGTCGTGAATTCATCTCAAGGCGGAGGCAGCAAAGACACTTGGGTGATGCGCCGCAAAAACGGAGTCCACTGATGCTTTCACGTGTCGCGGATGCCGTTTACTGGATGCAGCGTTACCGGGAGCGCGCGGAGAATATCGCGCGTTTGATCGACGTGAATCTTTATTTGAGTATTGACGCGCCGGGCGATGATTCCCAGCAATGGCTTCCGCTGGTTGTCACAACCGGCGGTGAAGCCTTGTTCAAAGAGCTTTATAAACAAGCAAACGCAAAAAATGTGCTCGAGTTTTTAACCTTTGATGAGCGTAATCCTAATTCCATTTCCAATTGTATATATCGTTCGCGCGAAAATGCCCGTTCGGTGCGCGAAACGATCACATCCGACATGTGGAATGAGCTCAATATGCTTTACCTTTACATGCGCCGCGCTTCGCTTGCGCGTTCAACGCGTTCGCTTTTTGATTTTTACGGACATATCCGCAGATCCTGCCAGCTTTTTACGGGAATTATGGATACGACGATGTCGCACAATGAGGCTTGGCATTTCGGACGGATAGGAAATTTGCTGGAACGCGCGGATCAAAGCTCCCGCATTTTAGACGTGAAATATTACATGCTTTTACCTTCACCGGAATATGTCGGCACGCCTTTTGACGATATTTTATGGGCCGCACTTTTAAAATCGATCAATGGTCTTGAGCCCTATCGCAAGATCTGGCATGAAATTCATCATGCAAATGTGATTCATTTTATTATTTTAAACCGCGAATTTCCGCGCTCAATCCACTCCTGTCTTTGGCGCGCGCAGCAATCCTTGGCCTTGATTGATTCCGCGGCTACGGGGCCGGATGCTCCGTTGGGGATGGTTCGTAGGCTCTGCACGGAGCTTGCGTCGAAAACCGTGTATGAAATTGTAAAACATGGACTTCACGAATATTTGGATGAACTTCAAAGTAAAATTATTGAAATCAGTGATAGTATTTGGAAAACTTATTTTGCGCCGTTTCCTTCCGTTACCGAAGCCGCGGGAGAGAACGCTTTACAGGCCGGCTCGGTTCAGACTGCGGAGTAGTTATGACTTTTTGTTTGGGGATGAAAGTTCAAGATGGGTTGATTGGCATTGCGGATACGCGCATTACCTCCGGTACGGAGCGGATTACCGCTAAAAAAGTGACTGTTCATCAGCACGGCAAACATTCGATTTTTGTGATGACCTCAGGGTTGCGTTCCGCACGCGATAAAGCGCTCACTTATTTTGATGAAGTCTTTCAGGAGACCGAGGATTTTTCGCAGCTCTATAAAGCCGTGAATGCTTTTGCGAATCAAATTCGACGGGTTTCAAAAGAGGACAAACAGGCACTGGAAGAAGCGGGGCTTAAGTTTAATTTGACCGCGCTTGTGGGCGGACAATTAGAAGGGGATAAGGAGCATAAGCTTTACATGATTTATCCCGAAGGAAATTGGGTGGAAGTCAGCGATTCGACACCCTTTTATATTATCGGTGAATCAGGTTATGGAAAGCCTATTTTAGAGAGAACGATTCATTATTCTTCCGAATTGGATTTCGCACTCAAGGTCGGTTTTCTTGCTTTTAACGCGACGATTACTTGCGCGGTGGACGTGGATTATCCGATCGATGTGATCGCATACAGACGTAATACTTATCAATTTGTTGAAAAGCGTTACGAAAAAGCGGAGCTCGCCGATATTGCCGTCGAGTGGCAGCGGCTTTTGCGTGAGGCGGTTCCTAAATTGCCAACTGGATGGATGAACAAGCTATTGGATGAATTGCCGCGAAGCACGGAAACCGTTCTGAAGGTCTGAATGAAGTTTGAAATCCTGCATGAAATAATCTATCGCTATACCGGCCCGGTTTTTTTTGAGCCGCATACGCTTTATTTGCGTCCGCGCGAAGACCCAAGCCAGAAGCTGTTGGGGTT
>CAZSVD010000267.1:0-3943 GCA_964610145.1 uncultured bacterium
GACAGTACTTTGGATCTGCTCAAAGGTTTTTCTAATGTTGAAGTTTATAAAAGGAAATTTGATTCCTTTTCAGAGCAATGTAATTATGGTCTTGGGAAAATCACAAGCGAATGGATTCTTTCGCTTGATGCGGACTATGTGCTTTCGGAAAAGTTGGTTGAGGAAATCGAAGGGTTGGATTTGAACTCTTCGGATGGTTTTTTTGCATCATTTAAATATTGCATCAAAGGCGCTCCTTTACGGTCAACGCTTCTGCCCGCAAGACAAGTTTTATTTAGAAAAAAGCATGGAAAGTATATTCAAGATGGACATGCGCATAAACTCGTAAATTCCGGAACCGTAAACTCTCTTAAGCATTTTATTTATCATGATGACCGCAAGCCATTTTCGAGATGGTGGAATGCGCAGATAAAATATTCTCATCAAGAAGCAAATAAGCTGGTAAATAGCGCTTTTGGAGAATTGAATGCTCAAGACAAGCTTCGGTCTTTCTTGCTGGTTGCACCTATCGCGGTTTTTTTTTACTGTTTGTTTTGGAAAGGGTTAATTCTTGATGGTTGGAACGGTATTGTTTACGCATCTCAGCGCTTTATGGCAGAATTTTTGCTGTCAGTGTTTTTATTAAAGAGATACCTTTCATCTCCGTCTAAAATAAGCTCCGAATAACCTTATAAAGAATGGAAAAAAGAATAAGAAAGATTATTGGAATTAATGCTTATCATGGGGATTCGTCCGCATGCTTGGTTGTGGATGGAAAGCTTGTTGCTGCTGTGGAAGAAGAGCGTTATACAAGAATCAAACACTGGGCGGGGTTTCCTTCTGAGTCGGTGCTTTATTGTCTGCGCGAAAGCGGTTTATCGCTCGCCGATATAGATGCTATTGTTATTAATAGTGATCCGCGTGCTAATTTGTTTCGAAAATTTATTTATGTCATATTGAACAGGCCGAATTCCGCCTTGCTTTTTGACCGCATCAAAAATATTTGGAAACGCCTTTGGGTCAAAAAGGAATCCGCGAAAGTTTCGTTGATTGCTCAATTCAAAGGAAAAGTTGCGCGAATTGAACATCACCGTGCGCATTTGGCATCAGCTTTTTTTCTATCACCCTTTCAAGAGGCTGTAACCGTCGCGGTTGACGGGTTTGGCGATTTTACAAGCACGAGTTGGGGTGTTGGAAAAAAATCAGATATTAAAATTGATGGCCGAATTTATTTTCCGCATTCACTCGGGATTTTTTATCAAGCTTTGACCCAGCATCTCGGATTTTTAAATTACGGTGATGAATATAAAGTGATGGGATTGGCGCCGTATGGGAAACCAGCCTATTTGTCCGAGATGCGTAAGATAGTTCTGCTGCAGCCCGATGGAACGTTTAAATTAAATTTAGATTTCTTTTGTCATCATCGGGCGGGTGTGAGTTACTGCTGGGAGGGAGGAGCTCCGCGGGTTGGCTTGTTGTTTGCCGCAGCATTGGAGGTCTTGATCGGAAAAGCACGGCAGCCTGAAGAGGAAATAACGCAGCGGCACAGAGATCTAGCTTATTCTGTTCAGACCATGTATGAAGAAGCTTTTTTTCATTTACTTAATTCGTTGCATAAAAAGTACAAAATAGATTATTTGGCACTTTCAGGCGGATGTGGCATGAATTCGGTCGCGAACGGAAAAATTACTTTAAAAACGCCATTTAAAAAAGTTTATGTTCAACCCGCCGCGGGTGATGCAGGAGGAGCTCTTGGTGCGGCATTCTCCTTTTGGCATCAAACGAATCCGTGGGGAGAACGGTTTTTGATGAGTCATGCCGGATGGGGAGAATCTTTTAAGGCCACTGAAATAGAAAGAATTATTGAATCCAAACGCAGGGAACTCGAAAGACAAAATTGCACGATCGCTCTTTTAAAGAGCGATGATGCTATCTGTTCCCAGACTGCAGAGGCGATTAAAGCAGGAAATGTTGTTGGATGGTTTCAGGATCGCATGGAATGGGGGGCTCGCGCATTAGGAGCAAGATCGATTCTTGCTGATCCGCGACATGCAGATATAAAAGATATTTTAAATTTAAAGATTAAAAGGCGCGAGTCTTTCCGCCCTTTTGCCCCATCGATATTGAGAGAAAAATCTGCGGAATGGTTTGAAATAGACGATGACGTCCCATTTATGGAAAAGGTATTTCAGGTTCGAGCTGACAAGCGATCTCAAATTCCTGCTGTGACACATGTTGATGGCTCAGGGCGGTTGCAAACAGTGTCGCATTCAACTAATCCGTTATATTATAGTCTCATTAAGCAATTTGAAGTGCTAACGGGAGTTCCAATTTTATTAAACACATCATTTAATGAGAACGAACCAATTGTGTGCAATCCAGCTGAGGCATTAGATTGTTTTTTGAGAACTAAAATGGATGTGTTGGTTTTAGGGCATTTTTTTCTTAAGCGCAGTGCGTAATTTTTTTTTTGAGCACTAGTCTAATTGGGTAATAAATTACGTAAGAATGTAAGGGATTATTTTATGTCAAACGAACTAATTGTTGTTGCCGGCGGTGGCGGTTTTATTGGCGGACATTTGGTGGCTGGGCTTTTACGTTGCGGACATAAGAATATTCGAGTGATTGATAAAAAAAGCCTTTCGGATTGGTGGCAAGTTTTTCCGGAGCTGGATAATCACCAAATGGATTTGCAACGGTTGGATGCGTGTGACCGGGCTCTCGAGGGAGCGTCAGAGGTTTATAATCTCGCGGCGGACATGGGCGGCATGGGATTTATTGAAAATAATAAAGCGCTTTGTATGCTGTCAGTATTGATCAATACACATTTACTTCTTGCCGCTAAGAAAAATAAAGTCAGCAAATTTTTTTATGCATCATCGGCGTGTGTTTATGCCGCGGATAAGCAAACATCAGAGAAAGTTACCGCTCTAAAGGAAGAGGATGCTTATCCTGCGATGCCTGAGGACGGATACGGGTGGGAAAAGCTTTTCAGCGAAAGAATGTGCCGCCATTTCAGAGAAGATTTTGGCCTCTATTCGCGTATTGCGCGATTTCATAATGTTTATGGCCCTCAAGGGACCTGGGATCGGGGGAGAGAAAAAGCGCCCGCCGCCATTTGCCGCAAGGTCATTCAAGCCAAGCTTTCAGGTAAGCGTGAAATTGAAATTTGGGGTGACGGAAATCAGACGCGTAGTTTTATGTATATTGATGATTGTATTAAAGGCATTAATTTAATTATGAACAGTCAGATTTTAGAGCCGATTAATCTTGGTAGCGATGAACAGGTTTCTATCAACCAATTGGTGGATATTGTAGAGGGGATCGCCGGAATTAAATTAAAGCGTTTGTATAATTTGAAAGCGCCCAAGGGTGTCAATGGACGCAACAGTGATAATACGCTGATTAAGAAATATTTGAATTGGGCGCCCAGCACGCGCCTTAAAGATGGTTTAGAAAAAACTTATGCTTGGATTTACGATCAAATAAAAAACAATCGAAAATCACCCATTTATTGATTGTGAAACCTAAAATACTGGTTCTTTACCACTTCTATTTTCCTGACGACGTAGCGGGTTCCCGTCATTTTCAGGATTTATGCGAAGATTTGGCGGAATTAAATTGGGATGTTGAAGTTTGGCCGTGTAATCGCAAGCATGGTGAGCCAAATAAAAAAGTCAAATTAAATGAAAGCTGGCATGATGTCAAAATTTCTCGCGTCTGGCGGCCTGTGTTTTCTCAGGCCGAAAAAGTGGGAAGGGTCTTAAACTCGGTTTGGATGATTTTAGCCTGGGTATTGGGATGGATTTTTTATTTTGGAGAAAGACCCCAGGTCGTTTTGATAGGGACCGATCCCATCTTAGGATTGCTCAGTGCCGTTGTTATCCGTTTAGTTGGCCCTAAAGTGAAGATAGTTCATTGGTGTTTTGATCTTTATCCTGAAGCAGCTATTTCAGACCAAAGA
>CAZSVD010000268.1:0-1839 GCA_964610145.1 uncultured bacterium
CTTAATGCCTTCCCATGCGGCAATGGTCGTCTTTTTAATTTGATCCCAATTCTGAACGACTTTAATCACCAGCTCGCTAAGTCCTCCAGTGATAATGGCGAGCACCGCCCGCAGTGCTGTTTCAACATAAGGCTTAATCCATTCCCAAAATGAGTTCACGGTTTGTTTGATTTTGTCCCAGTTTTGAACAAAGAAAATCACCACCTCACTGAGTCCTCCCGTTATGATTCCGATGACGACACGCAAAGCTGTCTCCACATACGGCTTCATCCACTCCCATGTTTTTTGGGTATAAGCCACGACCTGATCCCAGACGCCCTGCACAAATGCAACAATCTGATCCCAATTTTTGAAGGCCACATAGAGTCCTGTAATAAGGAGTCCAATCGCTATAAATGGTGCAGCTGCAAGGGCAACCGTAGCTATCAAACTTCCAAGCGAAACGATAAGCGGAGGAATAACAGCAATCGCTAGTCCCGTAAGAATTGAGCCGAGTGCGATAAGTGCCCCTTGCAGCCAATCGTTATTTGTCACCCATTCCTTAATTTGCTCTACAATTGCAGGGATTTTATCAATGAAAGCGGTTACTGCTTGGAGTGCTTGATTCAATGCGGGAAGCAATACACTACCCACTTGAATGCTAAGAACATCAAGATTGTTTTTCATCGTTTGCCATTGAGCAGAAACGGTATCTTTCTGTTTTTCAAAAGCGGCATTCACCTCTTCAGTGCCGATCTTCATACTTTCCAAACTTTCGGTATATGCTCCATTCAAATCACCAGAAAGTTGCACCACAGCGTTGTATGCTTTCATTGACCCGAAAATTTGCAGAATTGCTGTGTCGTCGTTTTTCACAGCCTCAGTAATAGCTTTGAAGGCATTTACTAATCCGCCTTTCTTATCCATTAAATCTTTGAATGATTTAGCACCAAGTTGATCCAACACGTTTGTCAGCTCCTTACTTTCTCGGGTCACGCCAGCAATAACAGATTTGAGTTCTGCATGTGCTTGGGATGCAGGAAGACCGGTCGTAGTAAGTGCTGCAACGGCGCTCAAATATTCAGGTAATTGAATATTGGCTTGCGCTACCGTTCCAGCAACAGCATCAAAACCTTGGGCAAGCTCTGAAAGACTGGTCTTACCGTTCTTGGTGGCTTCAAAGATATAACCGTATACTTTTTGTGCTTCCTCACCTTTAAGCTTGAATGCATTGATGGCAGTTGTAACCATGTTTGTTGTCTCCTCTACGGTACCAAGAGCAGCTACACTCAGCTGTGATGATTTTTCCAGAACTCCCATCGCGTCTTCGGCCGAGATCCCCGCACCGCGTATTTCATAGAGCGCGCTTGTCAGTTCTGAAATCTGCACAGGGGTTCGTTTAGCTATATCTAACACGGCATCGCCCATATCTTTGATGCTTTCCGTATTCGTATCGACAATCGTTGCAATGTTGGTCATTCCTTTCTCAAACTCCACCGCATTTTTGACAGAAATAATCAAACCAGCCGCAAGTGCTGATGCTGCAGCGGCAATGCCCGTGAACGCAACCTTGGCAATCTTTTCAGTTGATTCGGCGCTGAGGCCAAACGTCTTGACCTGCTTTGTGGCGTCACTGAGCGAGCTCTGGAGGTCAGCGGTGTATCCTGTAATTTTGACCCCAAGCTCTCCAACGATGTTTGCGGTTCCGAATGCCATAGTGGTTAAGATTGGATAATGTTTTTAACTTCTTGCATTGCCTCAAGCGGGTCTTTCTTCGGCGTGTCCGCTTGTTTGCCGTTCTCGCTTTCCAGCATGTCCATGAGGCAGGAGTAGTACATGAGAAATTGCTTGTAGGTGAGC
>CAZSVD010000269.1:0-8672 GCA_964610145.1 uncultured bacterium
GATGATTTTTATTGGTGAAAAACTGATCGGCGGATTTGATAATTTGAACGCGCTGAATCAAAAAGGCGAATTAGAAAAGCTTTTAGCATGAATCTTTCCGGGAAAAACATTTTGATTACGGGTGCGGCCCAGAGATTGGGCTGTGAAAGTGCTTTGGCATTCGCGGCGCGCGGCGCGAATATTTTGATTCACTATCGTTCTTCCTCACGTGAAGCAAAATTGCTTAAAAAAGAAGTTGAATCGCTCGGATCGAATGCTTTTTTGTGTCCGTTTGATTTTTCGTTTCGGTCCGGGTTGCAAAAAAAGATTCGGGCGTTCGTGAAAGGTTTGCCGGCGCCTGTGGATGGTTTGGTGAATAACGCCGCGATTTATTATCCGACGCCTTTCGGGAAAATAACCGAAGCCGCCTGGGATGACTTTTTAACTGTGAATTTAAAAGCACCGGTTTTATTGGCGCAGGAAATCGGTGCGCAAATGCTCAAGCGAAAACGCGGCGTGATTGTGAATATGGTGGATGTCGCCGGAGAAAATCCGTTCCTCAATTATTTACCCTATTCGATTTCAAAAGCCGGGTTGATTGCCGCGACCCAGGGCCTTGCGAAAGAATTAGCGCCGTATGTGCGTGTCAATGCCGTGGCACCCGGACCGATCCTTGAGCCTTCGCGGGGTATGAGCGCGGATCTCAGAAAGAAAATTGCCGAATCAACTTTGCTGAAACGTTTCGGAGACCCCAGCGATATTTCCGGGGCTGTGCGGTATTTGTTTGAAGCGGGATATGTCACGGGGCAAATTTTAAAAGTCGATGGCGGAAAATCATTGAATTGAGAACAATGTTATAACTCTCTGCGCTTGCAGCGCAACCGGGGGAAAATGTATCAAGTCATAAGAGAAATTCATTTCAGTTACGGGCACCGTTTGGTGGGGCATGCGGGTAAGTGTAGACATGTGCATGGACACAATGGGCGCGTGCAGATTGAGGTCGCGTCAGAAAAGCTCGATAAATTGGGCATGGTGATTGATTTTTCGGAGATTTCCCGCACGATTGGTAAATGGATTGATGAAAATCTTGATCATGTTTTGATTCTTTGGGAAAAGGATTTGCTTGTACCTATCCTGAAAGAAAAAAAAGAAAAATTTTTAACCGTTCCTGAAAATCCCACCGCGGAATTTTTGGCGCGCTGGATTTTTGAAGAAGCACGAAAAATGAAGTTGTCCGTTTCGAAAGTGACTTTTTGGGAGACAAACGACAGCTGCGCTTCCTATCAGGGCTAATTCGATTCCGCTTATGAATCATCAAGTTTGTGTCGTGGGTGCCGGCGCGGCAGGGCTGATGACCGCAATTACCGCTGCACGAAACGGCGCGAAAGTCTTATTGCTTGATAGCCGCGAAAAATTTGGTGCAAAAATCATCATGTCCGGTGGTACGCGCTGCAATCTTACCAATCGGGAAGTGAATGAAAAGTTCTATGCAACCGAAGAGCCCAATATTGTCCGTGCTATTTTGCGCTCTTACACTTCCGATCAAGCGCTCGCGTTCTTTAAAGAAATTGGCGTTGAGGTCGCGGAGGAGCCCGGCATCGGTAAGTTTTTTCCCGTGATGGAATCAGGACAGTTTGTATTGGAAAAACTAATTCACGAGGCGAGGCGCCTCGGTGTTGTGATCGAGGCTCCCCGGAAAGTCACCGAAATTGAAAAAAATTCTTCGGGTTTTAAATTGTCCGGAGAAGGCTTTGAATATTTTGCGGACAAGGTGGTTCTTACCACAGGCGGTTTGTCATTTCCTTCCACCGGCAGCGATGGGATGGGCGATGCGATTGTTCAAAAGTTAGGTCATTCGCTGATTTCTCGTTCGCCGTCATTAACACCGCTTTTAACGGAAGATGAGGAATGGAAAAAGCTTTCCGGATTGTCGCTGGATGTTCGGCTGACTTATTTTGAAGGAGCGAAGCCCTTACAGTCTTTTGAGGGAGCATTTCTTTTTACGCATTTTGGATTCAGCGGCCCGGTGGTGTTGAATATCAGCCGCTATATTATTCGTGCCAAACCCGAAAATAAGCCGCACGTTGTCGTGAGTTTTTTGCCCGGCATTTCGGAAGAGACTGTGCGCAAACAAATTGTGCAGGGACATTTTCTTTTTCCGAAACACAGCATCAAAACCTATTTAGTGCAAAAGAAATTACCCGAACGTTTTATTGAAACGCTTCTTTATAAGTGTCAAATCATCAAAACTGTGCAGTTATGTGATTTGAAAAAAGATGAGCGTGAACGTTTGCTCAAAGAACTTTTTCGACATGAACTATCTGTGACAGGTGACCGTGGCTACGCCAAGGCCGAGGTGACCGCGGGCGGTGTTAATTTGCGTGAAATTCGCAAAGAGACGATGGAATCACGAATTGTTCCCGGGCTTTATTTGGCGGGCGAGATTTTGGATTGTGACGGCCGTATCGGCGGATTCAATTTTCAGTGGGCTTGGGCGACCGGATATGTAGCTGGGCGCTCGGCCGCTTTAGCCTCAAACGTCGGCAAGGCTTGATATCCTGCGGATGCCTACTATGCGCCTCTAGAGCCGTCGCGGGCACCGCATTCAAGTCCGGCGCTCAAACAGCTGCGTCCTAACGGCGCAGAACTCGCGGCGGACTTTGAATGCTGAAAATACGTAAAAACTGATTGCGGGTGAATAAAAATCTGACAGAATTGAATCTAAGTTTTTAATTAAGGAGGCATTGTGGACAATCATTACCAGTGTCCGGTTTGCAATAAAATTTTACCGCGCGATACGGCTCTTTTTCTTGATCATGGACAAAAGCACATTATTGATTCCATCAAAAAAGCGCATCCGAGGTGGGTAAGCAAGGATGGTGTTTGCGTGAATTGCGTTGAGTATTTTAAAAAGGTAATGCGCGGTGAATCCGCGAAAGATACGGGATGCGGCGGAAATTAATTCAAGACTTTGCTTTAAAAAAGGAGCGACAATGAATCTTAAAAAAATAATCAGTCTGTTGGTTTGCGGAAGCTTGCTTTTTTCACCGGTTTCTTTTGCGAAGTCGGCGCGCGAAATTGACGCGAGCGTGGATACGGCGTACACGCGCTTTGAGCGCGAGGTGCCGGGCGCGAAACAGTTATTGAAGCAATCGCATGGGTTTCTGATTTTCCCGAGCGTGATTAAGGCGGGGATTGGTATTGGCGGTGAGTATGGCGAAGGTGCTCTGCTTGTGCGCGGTGCAAAGCATAATGAATATTACAATACCATCAGCGGCTCGATCGGATTTCAGCTGGGTGGACAAGTGCGCAGTGTTTATTTGCTTTTTATGAATAAGCAGGCACTTGAAAATTTTCGCCGTAATGACGGTTGGAAGGCCGGTGTCGATGGCTCGGTGACTCTCGTCGAGCTTGGCGCGGACGGTTCTGTGGATACAACGAAGGCGAATCAGCCGATCCTTGGATTTATTTTGGGGCAAAAAGGGTTAATGTATAACCTAACGTTGGAAGGCTCCAAGTTCAACCGGATTTACCCAGAGAAATAATTTTCTTCAATTTATAAAAAGCCGGGGCCCTGAGCCCCGGCTTTTTTTGATAGTCTTGAATTAAGCGGACTTGGCGGCTTCAAATTGCTCAAACGAGCCGATTGCGTCAGCGGCATACATCAGTGACGGGCCACCGCCCATGTAAACTGCCATACCCAAAACTTCCTCCACCTCGGATTTGGTCGCACCTAACTGCGAGAGGGCCTGTGTGTGAAAGCCGATGCATCCATCACAACGCGCCGCCACTCCCAATGCCAAAGCGATTAGTTCTTTGGTTTTTTTGTTAAGAGCGCCATCTTTTGTGGCCGCGCCTGCCATTGCGGAAAAGCCCTGCATGGTCTCGGGGATATCCTTTCGAAGAGTTCTCAGATTCGCGGAAATGGATTGTGTGATTTCGAGGTAATTCTTTTGCATAACATCTCCTTGGTTTAAAATGATGCTTGACATATATTAGCACTTGCTAATATATTATCAACATGCAAAATCGTAAAAAGCAAATGTCCGGCAGGGAGATCAAAAAGCATGCGGCGCTCGCGGAGACGCTGCTGAAGCAGCTGGCTAATAAAAACCGGCTCCTGATTCTTTGCCGTTTGGTTCAGGGTGAAGAAACCGTGGGCGGTCTTGTGGCGGAGGTGGGGCTTGCGCAGTCCGCGGTCTCACAGCATTTGATGAAGATGAAAACCGCCAAATTAGTTGCGGCGGAAAAACGCGGACAGCAGGTTTATTATTCGATCGCGAACGATGACGTGAAAGCGATTCTCAAAACTTTGTATCAAATTTATTGCGCGTAAAAAGGAGAATTTATGAAAACAGTGAATGCGGCGACGCTTAAAGAATGGCTGGCAAAAGGCGAGGCGGTGCTTGTGGATGTGCGCGAACCCGCGGAGCATGCCGCTCAAAATATTCCGGGAGCCAGACTTATCCCGCTCGCGGAGGTCAGCAAAAATAAAATTTCAGGTCTCAATGGAAAAAAACTTGTGATTCACTGTCAGGCGGGGATGCGGGGACAAAAAGCATGTGAGAAGCTTTTAGCCGAGGACCCTGCTTTGGAAGTTTACAACCTGGAAGGTGGTATCAGTGCTTGGTCGCAGAGCGGATGCGCTTCGGGAGGATCCGGAAAATGTTTCATTCCGTTGGACCGGCAAGTTTTATTGCTCGCGGGGTCATTGGTTTTGACGGGAAGTTTGCTAGGTTATTTCGTCAGTCCGAAATTTTTTCTGCTATCGGGCTTTTTTGGGCTTGGTCTTATGATTGCCGGATTGACTGGCTTTTGCGCGGGAGCCTTGCTGCTCGCGAAAGCTCCCTGGAATCAAAAAAAGGAATTATCAGCAGGAACGGCTTGTTCCTGGAAGCCAAAGGGGTAATTTATGAATCAGGAATGCGAGTTCCCAAAATCCAACGCGACAAGCGATGAAATCAAAAATGTTTTAAGAACATTCAAGGTGGTTGCTGTGGTTGGGCTTTCCGATAAACCGGACCGTCCGAGCTTTCACGTGGCGGAGTATTTGCAAAGTCAGGGATATAAAATCGTTCCCGTGAATCCGCTGATTCAAAACTGGAAAGGAATAAAAAGCTATCCGGATTTAAAAGCTGTTCCGGAGCACATCGATATTGTGGATATTTTTCGCAAACCCGCCGATGTGCCTGCGATTGTGAGCGAGGCGATTTTTATCGGAGCCAAGGTGATTTGGATGCAGGAAGGGATTGTGCATAATGAGGCTGCGGATGAGGCGCGCAAATCCGGGTTAGTGGTGGTGATGAATAAGTGCATGCTTAAAGAACATCGTTTATTGCATTAAGTTTAAAACTCCGATAATCGAAGCTCCTCTTCCGCCGAATCCCGATTATAATGCGGGTATGAACCATTCTTCGACTGTATGGGCTCCGCTCGCGCAACTTGACAGGGCCTTGGAAATTCACGGTGAAACGGGACGTTTGCGTTGGCGCGCCGGTCCTCCGATTTCATTGCCTTCGCATATTCATTTGTATCTTGTGCGCCATGGTGAAACACTTGCGAATCATATGCAGATTTTTCAGGGAAGCGACCATGAAACAGAGTGGACACAGCTTTCCGAAAAAGGCCATGCGCAAAGCCGATTTGCAGCCGAAGTGTTAACGCAAAAAATTAAAAAAGAACATCCGCATTACCTCGTAAAAGTTATTTCCAGCCCGGCTGAGCGTGCGCAAAAAACGGCCGCCTATTTTTTGAAACAGGCTGAAGAATTTTCTCCGGAATTTGAAATCCTCGATTGTTTGAACGAAATTAAATTCGGTGATATGACAGGTAAGACCCTTGAGCAAATTTGCGCCATGAGCCCTCAGCACGACCGCTTTATTTATGAGTATCGCAGGCAGGGAAACGCGCAGGTGTCGGCAGGAGGGTCGGAAAGTTTTATTGATGTGCTCACGCGTGTGTATTCCGGGCTTCAATCCTGGTTGCCTCAGTTTCAGCAATCCGGCGCACAGCCGCAGGTTTTAATTATGTTTACGCATATGATTACGGCCGGTGCCGTGCGCACTCTTTTGGGGGACCGGTCTCTTTTGGAAGACGATCCGCAAACAGGCCCTTTTTTACGCTGGCGGCAGATTATTTTGAATGCCGATCCGCATGGATGGAACAAGGATGACCGGGTATTCGAGAAAATCGGCCCAAACTGTTAAAATTTAGGCAAGTTTTTTTGGGGTTAGGCCGTTATACTAGCACTATTCAAGAAAGGTTTATTTATGTCTAAAAATATTGTCATTGCCGGCGGAGTACGAACCCCTTTTATTAAATCCTGGACGCTTTTTGATTCTCTTGGAGCTGAACAGCTCGGAGCTTCCTGTTTGCGAGAATTGATTGAAAGAACCGGAATCGCACCCTCGGCCGTGGATGAAGTGATTGTCGGCTGTGTCGCTCAGCCGGCGAATGCCGCAAATATTGCCCGCGTAATCAGTCTTCTGGCCGGAATCCCTAAAGATAAAAAAGCGTATACCGTGCATCGTAATTGCGCGTCGGGATTTGAAGCGGTGACCAGTGCTTTCGAAAAAATTCAGGCGGGACAAGATGAGGTTGTGATTGCCGGCGGCGCGGAATCCATGTCGAATGCGCCGCTTTTATTTTCAAAAGAAGCGCAGGGCATCTTTATGAAATTGGGGCGCGCTAAAACTCTGCTTCAAAAAATTCAGGTGATTGCGCAGTTTCGCCCTAAGCATTTTTCGCCGGTCGCGGGATTGATGTTGGGATTGAGTGACCCCGTTTGCGGTCTCAATATGGGGCAAACCGCGGAAGTTCTCGCAAAAAAATTCGCGATTTCCCGCAAGGCGCAGGATGAATTTGCTTTGGCGAGTAATAATAAAGTGATTGCCGCGCGTGAAAGATTACGTGAAGAAATGATGCCGGTCTTATTGGCGCCTAAATTTGAAACTGTCGTGCAGGATGACAATGGCGCGCGCGAAGGCCAAACGATTGATCAGCTTACAAAGTTGAAAGCCGCATTTGAAAAATTAACGGGTTCGGTCACTGCGGGTAATTCCTCTCAAATTACGGATGGCGCTTGTATGTTGATTGTTACCACGGAAGAAAAAGCCAAAGAGCTTGGCCTTGAGATCATGGGACGTGTTGTCGGTTACGATTACGCGGGTTGTGAGCCTGCGGAAATGGGCATGGGTCCCGTATTTGCGATAGACCGTTTGATGAAGCGCACGGGAGTGGATTTGAAATCGGTGGATTTGTTTGAAATTAATGAGGCTTTTGCTGCGCAGGTTCTTTCGTGTCTCGAGGCGATTAAGTCAAAGTCCTTTGCCCAGCAGTTTTTAAACCGCAGTGAAGCGCTCGGTGAAATTCCGATGGAAAAGCTGAATGTTAACGGTGGTGGCATCGCATTGGGCCATCCGGTCGGCGTCAGCGGCGCACGATTGATCCTTACGGCATTAAAAGAGCTTAAACGCAGAAACGCGAAGCGTGCGATGGTTTCACTTTGTATCGGCGGCGGACAAGGCGGAGCCGTTTTGCTGGAGCGTTGATATTCTAAATAGAAAAACGCTTGAACGTTTTCTGTTTTTATAAAAGGAAAAAATTATGACAGACGCATGGAAGCTATCGGTTGACGACGGTATCGGCATTTTAACGATGGATCATCCTAACTCCGAAGTAAACGTTTTGACTGCGGAGCATTTGCGCCAGCTTGATAAACATTTGGATGCTCTGAAAACGCGCACGGATTTGCGCGCGTTACTTTTTGCAAGCGCGAAGAAAAAGATTTTCATCGCCGGCGCGGACATTAATGAAATCGCAAAAATTTCTTCTCCAGATGAAGCGTTTCAGGCCGCGGAAATGGGCAAGGCGGTTTTTCAAAAAATCGAGGATTTGCCTTACTCCACGATTTGCGTGATCAACGGTGTTTGTTTGGGCGGTGGCTTTGAATTAGCGCTTTCATGTTGGTATCGTGTGGCAAGTTTCTCCGATACAGTCAAAATTGGATTACCGGAGGTGAATCTCGGTATTTTGCCCGGTTTTGGAGGAAGTATTCGTCTTCCGCGCCTGATCGGTCTCTTGAAATCACTTCCTCTGATTTTGGGCGGAAGTATTTTGGGAGCTCAGGCCGCTTTTAAACAAGGGCTGGTGGACAAGCTTTTTTATGAACAAACCCTTCTTCAAGATGCGATTCAATACGCAAAAGGGTTGGGCGGAGTTCATCACCCCGCGCGTAAAGAAACTTTTCAGGATAAATTGCTTGAGGGCACTTCTTTCGGACGCGACTTCGTATTTAAGCAGGCCCGCAAAGATGTTTTGAAAAAAACAAAAGGCTTTTATCCCGCACCGCTTGAAATTATTAAATTAATTCAGGCAACTTACGGAAAAAAAGGTTTAGAGCCTTTTAAAGAAGAAAGCCGCGCGTTTTCAAAATTGGGCGCGACGGATGTTTCCAAGTCATGCATTCGGGTTTTCTTTTTGAGTGAGCGCTATAAAAAACGGTCATGGACTTCCTCCGGGTCAAAGACCCAACCAGAAAAAACACTTAGTGTAAGCAAGGTGGGTGTGATTGGCGCGGGCGTTATGGGCGGAGGAATTGCCCATTTGGTGAGCTCAAAGAGTTTGCCGGTACGCGTCAAAGACATTGATAACAAGGCTTTGGGCCATGCTCTTCGTGAGGCGTATGATTTGTT
>CAZSVD010000270.1:0-3486 GCA_964610145.1 uncultured bacterium
GGTCGGACGTACCAAGGTCTATGAAGCGATTGTGAAAGGTGAGCCTGCATTGCATGCTGGAACACCTGAATCTTTCAACGTTCTTGTCAAAGAATTGCAAGCACTAGGACTCGACATTGTTCCTGAAAAAAATGGCGCAAAAGCGAAGCTTGGCTTAGCTTTGTCGCAGGAAACGGAAGCAGCCGCTGCCGCCGTTGAAAAAGAAAAACAGGACGCGAAGGAGAAGCTCAAAGTATGACATACGATATTAACACCTTCGATTCAGTAAGTATTCAGATCGCTTCACCCGAGGTTGTCCGCGGATGGTCTCATGGCGAAGTCAGAAAGCCTGAAACAATCAACTACAGAACACTAAAGCCTGAAAAGGACGGATTGTTCTGCGAAAAAATTTTTGGGCCTACGAAGGACTATGAATGCGCTTGCGGAAAATACAAGCGTATTAAATATAAAGGTGTTATTTGCGATCGTTGCGGCGTTGAATTGACGCTGTCACGCGTGCGTCGTGAGCGCATGGGACACATTGATCTTGTGACACCGGTTTCACATATTTGGTTTTTCAAGACTATGCCTTCCCGCATTGGTAACTTGCTTGACCTTTCTGTGCGTTCTCTCGAAAAAGTTCTTTATTATGAAGAATTTATCGTGATTGATCCGAAGGAAACGCCTTTAAAGCCGCATCAGCTTTTGACGGAAGAGGAATATCAAAAAGCACTTGAACAATATGGTGCTGATAATTTCAAAGCCGGAATGGGTGCCGCGGCCGTACAAGAACTTTTGTCCGGGCTTGATCTTGATAAAATGGCGCTGAAGTATCAGCGTCAGGTTCGTACGGCGAAGTCAAAGCAGACTCGCGCGCGCGGAACAAAAATTTTAAAGATCGTTGAAGCTTTCCGTAAATCCGGGAACAAGCCTGAATGGATGATTTTGAATGTCGTTCCGGTGATTCCGCCCGATCTTCGTCCGCTTGTGGCGCTTGACGGTGGCCGCTTTGCGACTTCTGATTTGAACGATTTATATCGCCGTGTGATTAACCGTAATAACCGTTTGAAGAAGCTTCTTGATTTGAAAGCTCCGGACGTTATTATTCGCAACGAAAAGCGTATGTTGCAGGAAGCTGTGGATGCGCTTTTTGACAATGGTCGCCATGGCCGCCCTGTATTGGGTGCAGGTAACCGTCCGCTTAAATCTTTGAGCGACATGCTTAAAGGTAAGCAGGGACGTTTCCGTCAAAACTTGCTTGGTAAACGCGTTGACTATTCAGGCCGTTCGGTCATCGTCGTTGGTCCTGAGCTGAAGATTCATCAATGCGGACTTCCTAAAAAAATGGCTCTCGAACTTTTCGAGCCGTTCATTATCCGTAAATTAAAAGATCGCGGACATGTTCATACGATTCGCTCAGCGAAAAAAATCGTAGAACGCGTGCGTCCTGAAGTTTGGGATATTTTGGATGAAGTTATTCAAGAGCATCCGATTATGCTTAATCGCGCTCCGACGCTTCACCGCTTGGGTATCCAGGCTTTTGAACCGGTGTTGATTGAAGGTAAAGCGATTCGCATTCACCCGCTTGTTTGTACGGCGTTTAACGCTGACTTCGACGGTGACCAGATGGCCGTTCACGTGCCGCTTTCTATGGAAGCGATCATGGAATGCCGCATCTTGATGCTTTCCGCGAATAATATTTTTAACCCTGCGAACGGTCAGCCGATTGTGGCTCCGACCCAGGACATTGTTTTGGGACTTTACTATCTCACCAAGGGACGCCAGGGTGTGAAGGGTGAAGGTTTGACTTTCAGCAGCTTTGAAGAAGCCGAACTCGCTTTTGCGGATGGTCAGGTTCACAAGCATGCGAAAGTAAAAATTCGTGTGGCAAATAATGAAATCGTTGAAACCCACTTTGGTCGAATTCTTTTTAACAAGGAACTTCCGAAGGGATTCCGTTTCGTTAATGAAGTGATGACCAAGGCGCGTTTAGGAAAAATCATTGCTGAGTGTTACAACCAATTTGGTCACTACGAAGTTATTCAGTTGCTTGATCGTTTGAAGAAACTGGGTTTCATCAATGCGACTGCAGCGGGTATTTCGATCAGTATTAATGATGCGAAAATTCCGCCTACCAAAATTAAATTTTTGGAAGAAGGACGCAAGCAGGTTAAATCGATTGAAAGTCAGTATCGTCAGGGTGTGATCACCGAAGGTGAACGTTATAACAAAGTTATCGACGTTTGGACGCATATTACCGATCGCGTTTCCGACACTATGTTTGAAGAGCTCGAAGACTTCAATCCTATTTTCATGATGGCCGACTCCGGTGCCCGCGGATCCAAACAACAGATCCGTCAGCTTGCCGGTATGCGCGGTTTGATGGCAAAACCATCCGGTGAAATTATTGAAAGTCCGATTACCGCAAACTTCCGCGAAGGTTTAACCGTTTTGGAATACTTTATTTCCACTCACGGTGCGCGTAAAGGTTTGGCGGATACCGCTCTTAAAACCGCGGATTCCGGATATTTGACACGTCGTCTCGTTGACGTTGCTCAAGACGTGATCATTAGCGAAATCGACTGCGGTACGTTGAACGGTATCGTGATGGAGCCCGTATACGAAGGCGAAGAAGAAATTGTTTCGCTTGGTGAGCGTATTCTTGGCCGCGTGGCTTTGGATAACGTGGTTGATATTATCACTGACAAAGTGATCGTTAAGTCGGGTCAGCTGATTGATGAAGAAGTAATTAAAAAGATTAGTGAATTCGGAATTGAAAAAATCCGTATTCGTTCGCCGCTTTTCTGCGAATCCGTAAAAGGTATTTGCGCGAATTGTTATGGTCGCGATTTGGGTAACCGTCGTATGGTTGAGCTTGGTACCGCAACCGGTATCATCGCTGCGCAGTCGATCGGTGAACCTGGAACTCAGCTGACGATGCGTACCTTCCATATCGGTGGTACGGCTTCCCGTGTGGTTGAGCAGTCTTATTTCAAGGCTCGCAACGCCGGTACGGTGAAGTATCACAATTTGAAAACCGTTCTTACGGAAGCAAAAGAACTTGTTGTTCTTAATCGTAACGGACAAATTACGGTTCATGATGAAACGGGCCGTGAACTTGAACGTTATACGGTTCCTTCTGGTGCGATTATCGGTCCGAAAGACGGCGGCAGAACTGAAAAAGGCGAAACTTTTGTTAAGTGGGATCCTTACACCGTTCCGATTTTGACTGAAATCGGCGGAAAAGTTCGCTATGAAGATATTAAAGCCGGCGTTTCCATGAATGAAGAAATGGATGCGACAACCGGATTGGTTGAGCGCGTGATTATCGATCACAAAGAAGATTTGCATCCGCAGCTTTTGATTGTCGGAGCGAACGATGAAGTTCTTGCGTTCTATCCGATTCCGACTGGGGCGCATATTACCGTTCAAGACGGACAGGCGCTTACAAGCGGTATGATGATCGCGAAGACTCCGCGTAAGATCGCGAAAACCCGCGATATCACC
>CAZSVD010000271.1:0-1890 GCA_964610145.1 uncultured bacterium
ATGCGGCAGCTATTTTTACGAAGCAAGGTCGTTTGAGCATTCAGTTTCCCCAAAAGGGATAGAAGCATAGAATCTCTCTCGTTTTAGACCAAAACGGAAAGCTAAAAATGAAAAAACGAACGATACTTTTACTGGCGGGACTTATTTTTCAGATGGCGTGTTTATTTGCCGCTGAAAATACGGATAAAAATCAACATGCCTGGCCGGAGCCAAAAACTACGGACGATTACGCGCAGGACCCATTTTTTGACGGGACGATTTATAAAAATGGAAACACAACGATTGTTCAGGGCGAAACGCTTGGGATAGATCCGGCATCACTCCATGACATGAAGCTTTCTCCCGAAGATCTTAAAAAATTTGAAAGGCATATTGTCTCCGTGACAAATGGAAGCGGAACGGTTACAACTTCCGAATCGCATGCAACGACGGGGCTTTTTAGCCATAGTTCCACGCAAAGCGACCAAGCCACCGATTTGATGCCCGGACTCACTGTGACAGAGCGGAAAAAATAATTCCGGAATGAAAGTGTATAATCTCTTTCGAAACTTACTATGAGCACATCCGCATTTTCATTAATTCAGTTGGATCAGGGCACAGACGCCTGGCATGCCTGGCGGCGCAAAGGAATCGGCGCCTCAGATGCGCCGACGATTATGGGTGAAAATCCATGGAAAAAGCGCGACGAACTTTTAGAAGAAAAGCGCACCGGCTATATTGTTCCGCAAACGCATGTAATGCGCCGTGGACATAAGCTTGAGCCTGAAGCGCGCAAACAATATGAAGAGGCATTACGCCGGAAGGTGACGCCGCAATGCCTTCAAAGCAATGCGCACACGTGGTTAATCGCGAGCGTGGACGGAATTTCCGCGGGTCTGGATCAGGTTGTCGAAATTAAATGCGGAAAAAACGCGTATAGTTATTCGCGCAGCAAAGGCAAAGTCCCGCAATATTATTACGCGCAATTGCAGCATATTCTTGCCGTGACAAACTTAGACGTGATTGATTATTGGAGTTATCAGCCCAAATGTCCTTCGATTCATATTATTGTTGAGCGGGATTTGGCTTATATCGAACGCATGCTTGCCGTCGAATTTGAATTTTGGAATGAATTTTTACAAGTGAGCGCCGGAACTTTATGAGCCCTAATCTGATTTTAGGTAATTTTTTGATTATGTTCGGTTTGATCAAAATCGGAACATATTTTTTCGGAAAAAACAGACTGGCTTTGACCCGGCTTGAAACATTTAAAAAGAAATTCGGAGCGGAAAAAGGCGTGTGGATTTATTTTTTGCTGTACGTGACGCTGCCCATAACAACAGGCATTTTGATTCTCTTTTTTGAATACCGCCATTTGGGCTAAGGGCTTTGAGCATGAGAGAGATTCAAATTCATAAACTTATCCGTTCGCGCCGCAAATCCATCGCGCTGATGGTGTCTCCTGACGCGACACTTGTGGTGCGCGCGCCGCTTGGCGTTTCGCTCGATTATATTCATGACTTGGTTAGGCAAAAACGGGCGTGGATTGAAACAAAGCTGGGAGAGGCGCTGAAACATGGGCCGGCGCAAAAGAAGAATTTTATCGACGGCGAAGATTTTTTATTTTTGGGCGAAAAACAGATTTTTAAAATTTATGATGGGTCTGAAATTAAGCTTGATAGCGGCACACTGCTTTTTCCGCGTCAATTTTTACAGAAAGCCGAGACCAAGCTAATCTATTGGTATAAAGAAAAAGCCATCGAAGTGATTGCCGAAATTGCGCGGCATTATAGCGAAATATCGGGGTGGAAATTTAAAACTATCAATATTACAAGCGCGAAGGGACGCTGGGGCTCTTGCAGTTCCACAGGCTCGATTAACTTCACGTGGAAATTAGCGATGGCACCACTT
>CAZSVD010000272.1:0-2123 GCA_964610145.1 uncultured bacterium
CGCATAATCAAAAAGAAGAGCAAGTGCTTTATCCGAGCTTGGATTCGCAGCTAGACGAGGGTGAGGCAGCGGAAATTTTTCGTGCTATGGAGGCAATTCCGGCCGAACGTTACATTACTTGCTGCGGTGGAGCGCATCATCATTAATCAAACAGCACTGAGAAAAAGGAAAGCGGGGGCAAGTTGGTTCAAATATTAAAACAGAGTTGGCTCGTTTTTACTTTGATGTTTTTATGCTCAGCGGGTTGGGCGGAACAGCTTCCCAAGTCTGCTATTTCTTCTGATGCTAAAGTTGTTCAGCCGGATTTGGAAAAATGCTGGTTGGATGATGTTGCCAAACCAATTCAACTTAAGGGAGATGAGATTACACTGAAGGTGGGGCTGGAATCGCGTTACCGTTTTGAATACCGCGACGATTTCACCTTAAATGATCAACGTTATGAAGATGATGCCGTCAATTTATTGCGGAATCGCTTGAATGCTGATTTAAAAATCAAACTTAAAGATAGCTCCGCAAGTTATCGGTTTTTTGCGGAGGGTCAAGCTGCGCAAAGTTTCGCGCAAAGCGAAGTCAATAAAACCAATTTGTTTGTGAATCAAATCGATTTGAGGCAATTGTTTATTGAGATTAACAAGCCTTTTAAAGAAATTCCGATTGCGCTTAAAGTCGGAAGGCAAGAGCTTGCTTACGGAGACGAACGGTTTGTGGGGCCTTTAAATTGGACCAATACAGCGCGTGTTTTTGATGCGGTGAAAGTGGTTTATTCGCCGCGAGAATGGTTGCAATTAGATTCTTTTTTTGCGAACGTGGTACGCAACGAAAAAACAGTCGCTGACAAAACGGTGCATAGCGATGATTTTTACGGACTGTACTTGGCTTATAAAAAAATAAAAGATCATACGATCGATACCTTTCTTTTTATTCGTAATACCACGGATCCCTCGCTTGTCAGCGAGCGTGCCGGCGTTCGCGGACCGCTGATTGAGTACACGATGGGGAACCGACTAAAAGGCAAAAAGGGCGCGCTGGATTACGGCACGGAGTACGCTTTGCAATTCGGGCGGCGTGCGCATGACAAGATTGAAGCTTGGGCCTTTCATCAGGAATTGGGTTATACATTTTCCAAGCTCAGTGGAACACCACGTTTTTATACCGAATACAACCATGCTTCCGGAGACCGTGATCCAAGCAACGGAACGGTCGGAACATTTGATAACTTATTCCCGACGAACCACAATAAATACGGCTTGATTGATTTCATGTCTTTAAAAAACATGAACAATATTCTGCTTGGAGCCAGTGTGAAGCCGCATAAAAAAGTTCAGCTATCGTCAGAATTCAGCTGGTTTTTTCTGGATGCTAAAGAGTCCCCTTGGTTTAACGCATCAGGGGCTGTTTTTCGCGCAGCCAATGTGAATGCCAGCCCTCATTTGGGTGAGGAAATTGATTTGGTTGCGAATTATACGATTAATAAATATCTTTCCGCGTTGATAGGTTACTCACATTTCTTTGCAGGGCCATTTGCGAAGGATACCGGACGTCATGATGATGCCAATTTCTTTTATACGCAGCTCATGCTCAAAGTTTAAATTTTAAATATAAGGGGAATTAAAATGATATCGGAATCAAAATCAAACGCGCTTGGAATATCACTTTGGTGGCGGCATGGCGCTGTCATTACTATTATTATTGGATTGTCGGGACTTATTTTTATGCGACACACGACGATTCAGGGCGCGCCACCGATTTTCAATAAGGCAATTACCAGCGAAGGGCATACTGTTTTTACCGGCGAAGATATTTTAGCGGGACAAGATGTCTTTCAAAAATACGGATTAATGGATTATGGCAGCGTTTTTGGCCATGGTGCGTATCGTGGCCCTGATTTTACAGCGGATTATTTACATCGTTTAGCGGTGGGCATGCAGGATTCCGCATCTCAAATTTTATTTCAAAAAAAATACGTGGATTTATCTGTCAATATGAAGCCCGCGGTGGATCAGGCCGTGAGAGCAGAGTTAAAGTTTAATCGTTACGATGATAATTCTAAAACTCTAACCATGACACCCGCGCAAGCAGAGGTTTTTCAAGGGCTCGTTCAGCATTATCGGAGTGAATTTAAA
>CAZSVD010000273.1:0-2154 GCA_964610145.1 uncultured bacterium
GCCCTCATGCCCGCCACTGGAATTCGAATTACCGGATTGTCTGCCGCCATTTCCGCGACGAAAATCCTGACGGTTATCACGGGAGCGATCATCTCGATCAAAGTTTTGCTCTTCCGCACCGCGATCACGCAGACCATGCGCATGTTCATCAGCTTTTGCGAAAATCATCCTGCCTGCCTGCGTCTGCAGCACGCTGGTGATAGTAACACTCAAAGCCTGCCCCAAAAGACGTCGGCCGTTATCCACCACCACCATGGTTCCATCATCAAGATAAGCCACAGCCTGATCCGGCTCCTTGCCTTCTTTAAGAAGCTTCACCTGCATTTGTTCGCCGGGCATAACTACCGGTTTCAGAGCATTCGCCAAATCGTTGATATTCAGAACTTTTACGCCCTGAAGTTCAGCGACTTTATTCAGGTTATAGTCATTGGTAAAGATGCGGGCATTAATCACCTTCGCCATTTTTACAAGCTTATCATCGACTTTGCTGATTTCAGAGAAATCCATCTCATTGATGACGATTTCAAGATTGGTGTTCGCTTTCATGCGGTTCAGAATATCCAAACCACGACGTCCGCGCGCACGCTTCAGAGAGTCAGATGAATCCGAAATGAGCTGCAACTCTTTGAGAACAAAAGTCGGAACAATCAGGCGGCAAGCCAAAAAATTGGTTTTCACCATATCCGCGATACGCCCGTCAATTACCACACTGGTATCAAGCAAGACCAAGTCTTCTCCCGAGCCCTTGGCATCCAGCTTCACGAAAGGAAGCATAATGGTAAATTCCTCCTGTCCGCGCAAAATGGTAATCATGCCCAAATAAGGAAAAACAACCGAGGAAACAAGCGCAAGCTGACGAACCAAATCCAAATCAACCTGCATATTGGTAAGCGTCCGAATAAACAAATTATGCGTGATCAATCCCAACGCTAATCCGATGATAACAGAAAGCACATTCCGGACGGAATATTGTTTGAAGAAGAGATCCAGCAAAACGATGATCATTCCGCTGAAAAATCCGATCAACGCACCGATCAGCGGATTATCTGGAATGCTGAGATGTTCAACCAACCACTTCAGATCGGACAAATAACCAAATGCGGCCCCGAGCAGAATCACCGTCACGCGGATAACATTAATCATAAGTATGACTCCTAAATATAAATATGAAACAAACGGACAGAAAAATATTCAGTATAAAAATATAAAACCGGACCAAGCTCATTCAAAGAACAAAACTTAAGAAATAAGCGCGAAGCAGTAACCTATTACCTTAGAAGAAAAAAAACTTTTTTCCGCCGCTATCTTTTTTAAGCAACTTCCACGGATGCTTTTTAAGATCGGCTACCAAATCTTTCATATCATTATAAATTTCTTCTGAGTTCAAAAGCTTACCGACGGTGCCATCACCCTTATTCACACGTCCCATTAAATCATGAAATTGTTCCGCAGATTGATCAAGCGACTCCGAAAAGCTTCTGATGTTTTTAACGGACTTAGTCATATCATCCTGATTTCCCTGCATAAACTCTTTCATCTGAACTGAAAGATCCGCAAAATTGACCACCATCACCTTGAGTGCGTCGGTCAATTGCTTATCATCGGTCATCGTGCGCACCTTGGTTAAAATCGCGTCCATTTCCTGCGCAATATGAAGCGAATGCGTGATCAATTCATCAATTTGAACCGGCCCCACGCCTTCCATCACAGCGCCGTTTTTAATCAAAGGTTCTTCGCCGGGCTGCGGTGTAATTTCGATATGCGGCTCACTCAAAACATAAGCGCCCTGAACGGAAAAAATATAATTGCCACGAACTTCCGTGCCCCTGTTCAAAAAAACCTTAACGAAAACACGGTTTTTCTTAAGAGTTTCATCAAATTGAAGATCGACCTCGCTCACCTCACCGACACGTACACCCGCCATGCGCACAGGAGCGCCTTTGTCCAAAATGCTGACATAATCAAATTTGAGGGTCACGGTATAACCATGTTTGAAAATGGAAATACCGCCGACAAAGAAAATAATGAAGGTTAAAATCAAGAAGCCAAAACCGGCAAACAACCCCACCCAAAATTCAAGTGTATTGTTTTTCATAGCTTTTAGGGTTTCTTTTTTTCTTCCGTAATCGGGCCATGTGCCGAGCCCGTCACAAC
>CAZSVD010000274.1:0-2827 GCA_964610145.1 uncultured bacterium
AAAAGTCATGCTGGTATCGTTTGTTGTATTGCGGATCAGCTGGACTTCCACCGTCGCATCAAAAAACATTCCAGGATGCGGCGCATTGGGATGTTGTTTAAAATAAATCGCCCGGTCAAGCGGATGCATAATCTTATACACAGGCGCGCCCGTCTTTGGATCATTTTCCTGCACGACACCAAACCACGCTTCAGGACCCGGATAACGAAATTCATTTTGGTAAGTAAAAACCGTATTTTGCGCGTAAGGCACCGAAACTTGCGCCCCGGCAAATACTGCTCCGCAAAAAAGAAACACGGCAAAAAAACAAACCCGCAGGGATTTTTTCATTGATATTCTCTATTAATGGAATTGAGGTTTATTCTGTGGGCAATCCGGATTCTTTCCATTCTTTGATGCCGCCTTCATAAGCGCTGACATTAAAACCCATGGCCGCGAGTTTCTTCGCGGCTTCTTTAGAAGCTCCGCATTGATAGCTCGCGCAATAAGTCACAACCTCTTTGGCTTTATTAAGTTCACCCGCACGCTTATCAAGCTCGCTCAAAGGAATTTTCAGAGAACCTTTGATGATTCCCAAATTATAATGCTCCGGCGACAAAACATTCACAACCTGAACACTCCCTGCCGCAATCTTAGCGGTGAGCTGTTCTTTTGTAATCACCTGAACTTGCGTCTTATGCCAAAGCGCGGCTGAAACCGTCCCCGCACTTAACGCCACAAACAATCCTGCCAACAAAAATAAACCGATGATTTTTTTCATAAATAGTTTTTCCGTAAATTGAACCTTAAAAATACCCGCGGAATTATATCAGATCCTCCGCGCAAAAATGTTTAAGTATGCAGGGCAATATTTCAAGAATTTAACAGGGCGTCTACTTGCTTCGCACGCTCATCGGAAACCCCCTGAATTTTATTGATGTCTTTCTTCAGGTTATTGAGTGTTTCAAACTTATCCGCTTGCAGAACTTGCTTCACAGCCCCATCCAAAGATTTATCGAGCGATTGCGCAATAGAAGGACCATTTTTACGCACAATCAACGGATGAATTCTGTTTTGCATTTTAACCACATCCAAATATCTGTCCTTAGGAGCGTAATATTGAATGTTTTCGGGATGGATTTGATAACCCAAAAAAGTAAGCCCTAAATAGCTCAGTCCCAAAATCGCAAGCACCGCCACAAGAAATTTAATCATATCGCCCCCTTCATAAAAACAATGTTCGGAATAAAAATCAAAAGAACTGAATTATTATCGGAAACAACCACCCATGAGTTAAGTTCGACTTATTAAATCATGCTCAGATCCTTCCAATGAGGATTGAACCGGAAGATGCGGACCCTGATGAACGGATTTGATTTCTGTAATATTTAAATACAGCAACCCCTTTTCATCGGAAGAGAAAATCAATTGGGTTCCATTCCACACCACAACAATACCGGACAACTTTTTCCCGTTCAGCAGCTCAATTTCATCCGGGCCGGGATTTTTGGCGGAAACGGTTACAAGAAAAATCAGAGCAAAAGCGACAACGATCCCGATATTTCTCATTCTTTTTTATCAGCTATTCCAATCACAAAAAGAACCGCATAGTCTTTTTTTGCGCAACCCGTGACTGCAGGCATGGCAACTCCCGGAGCCACGGGAAAAACTTTTTGATTCACTGCATCAGGAGAACACGTCGCATTGCTTTTTGAGGGTATATAGCGCGCGGCATGGCAAGGCAAATGTGTCACATCGTGCAGCTTCGCACCATTTTCGAGATGCCAATTCTGGGCTCCGTTTTTATCAGCAGGATCAATTATAAGAACGCTTGTGACGGATCGCCCTCCGGTTACAACATACTTGCCCGGAGCCAAAGGAAAAGTCGGTTTTTCCATCATGAGCCCATGCTCTTCAAGCCACCAATCGCTTTTATCAAACCTCCATTTTGCAGGAGCAACGCCGGTATCTTTCAATTGTTTGTAGTTTTCAAGCCGGCATCCGCGCGGTCCCGGGTCCTGATTCCACAGCCCCCACGATTCGGCACCGCTTCCCGAATTCGCTTCCGGATCCCCCAGGGCTACAATGTATTGCAATGGAATATGTTTGAACCGAACCGGATTTTCAGCATAAGCCAATGACAGAGAAAGCGATAGCACAAGAAGCAAAATTCCCAAAATCCAAGTTAAACGACTGCTATAAATTTTCACGAAACCTCGGCTTCCAACCGCGCATCCGCCTCATTTCGAGATTTCACAACAACCAATCGCACTTCTTTTGAATAATGAAAAATCGATAGAATATTAAAGCCAAAATCATTTTCGGGTTTGGGAATAACACGAATCACCTCTGCGACGCCCTTCTCATTTAAAAAATCCATGTTTTTCTTGATCACCTGAAGAACCTCGGGATCCATGCCCTCCACCAAAGTAAAATCCGTCAAAACTCTGAATCCTTTTTGCAGCGGAATCAATTTCTTGATTTCGGGATGAAAGCTTTCGGCTTCCGCCGTGCTAATTTTTCCTTCGAACTCAATAACCACCGCATTCCAACGGTGATCGTAATAACTTTTAATCATAATTGGCTGTTAGCCCCCACAACCATTGGATCCATAGGCAATGATCGCGCCGCATTTAGCGCACACGCCATCCCTAAAAGCCTTATCATCGATTTGTTCTTTGCAATCGGGACAGTTTTCCATTCTTTTAAATAAAAATCTTAAGATAACTCAATGCTTCTTCGCATCTTCAAGGCGGAAACGGACAGGGATGTCTACTTGGGTTTCAATAACAACCCCGCCTGCCCGTGCCGGACTAAACTTCCATCTTTTAACCGCAGACAAGGCAGC